>JAEWUR010000127.1 GCA_023397045.1 Planctomycetota bacterium | reverse complement strand
TGTCATCGGGCAATCGAGAGAAGGCGCTATTGGAGCGGGAACCAGCAACGAATAAAGCAAGTCGCGGCGATTTGGCTACGGAAATATCCCTCCTCTTCGACAATGCGGGAATCCGCCCCAATCCGTGAAGCCCGTTGACGTGCCAAGGGCGAGTGCAGCAGCATTGCTTCTGGGACTTTGTTGGGCAGTTATTCGTTCGCAACCTGGACCCTGATGCACTCGGCCAGCCGATAGCCTGTCCCACGGCTCAGCAAGACGTCCTCGCGACCACAGGCGAGCCAACAATGCACCCAGACTTGGATGCGATCATCAGCCGAATCGGTGAGTACCGGGCGAAAGAATACCCCGAAATGAGTTTGACAATAGCGACGCATGGTTTCGGTGAGCATACCAATAGGCGGTTGACAGAGCTTGCCGGTGCGTTTCCCTTTCTGCACGTTCTCAATTCCAAAAAGTCCGGCAATTTTCATCCTGACTTCATTTGTCCCTGTGTCGCACCGTGCGATATCGATAATGAATGGTGCGCCCAGCATCGTTTCGAAGGCTGCCACGTATCGGGCCATTGTGGCATAAGCCTGAACCGTCGCGGGTTTTTTCCATGTTCCGTCGCCGGTGCCATCGACCGTATCTTCGGGCTCAACCAAGCCATCAAGAACCTGGATGACGTATAGGAGGCGACGATGGGCGAAAAATATCAGGTGTTTTGTCGGTATTGCGGTTACTATCGGTGTCGTGGGCCATCGACTTTTTATAGCAGAAAAGATGGGGCACGAAGCCCCTCACAAAGGTGATGGAAAACACGAGAACAACGCGGTAATTTAACGACATGACCGAACTGCTGGTCGAAAAAGCAGACGTTGTTTGACAATTTGGTGAATGATTGACGCCTTCGGCTCGATGAGCGCGCACGACAAGCGTGATCCCATTCAACATGAATGAGATAACACGATTAGCCCACTCGCTTCAGCGTGACGACGGGCAGATGTTCGTGGTCGCGATAGAAGCTGACGTTGAGCGTCAGTTTCGCTCCGGGACTACCACGAACGAGCGCCCAAGGACGGGCACACGGCGAACCTCGCGGCCATCTGGCGCGGGTTTCGTATCGTGGCCGACGATTGGCGGGAAACGTCTTGAAATAGACTTCATTCGGCGTTTTCCCGCCAAGCCAAGTGTGCGACCGGTGCTGATTGTACCACTCGGCGGTATCGAGGAGTTGCCGAACAAACTCTTCGCGTCGGTAGGAGATGAACGGCATCAGCGTGAGCAAGCATTTCATCGATAAAATGCTCCGCTCAACGACGGCAATCGAACCATGTTTTCCGATGGCTCCATAACGTGGGCGCTGAATGCCCGTCCTCTTGCACCATTTGCGAAAGGCGTTGCAATCGAACTGCGAACCGCGATCACATACAATATGCCGCGGAGCTTTCTTGGCTTTTGAGATGGTTCGTCCGAGAAAGCCGCAGACAGCTTCGCAATCGGGTTGCTTCGTGAATGCCGTCACTCCCATAACTCTCCTTGAAAAATGGTCGACGGCCAATGCAACCCAATATGCAAAGGGCCAGCGCTGCGGCAACGCAAAAGGCGACCACGAGCACCAATGACCAAAGCCTGTCGGCACAATTGTTAAATCGGTATGCCAGACATGCCCCGGATACTTCGCCGTGACGATGCGATCTTTGCTCGAAGTCTCATCACCCGACGTTGATGGTTCATGGTGTGGTTTCTCTTTCAGGATGCGGCGGACCGAAGTTGATCCCAAATGCAACCCTGCTCGGGCAAGTGTCTGAGCAATTGCCACCTTGCCAAGCATGGGGCAAAGTGTTTTGAGCCGTTGCACGATGTGACGGGTTAACTCCGGAAACTTGTTGACCGGCTCACGCAATTGCACGAGTGCATCGGGCCCTTGCTCATCAAGGCGTTTCATCCACGAGGCGATCGTGGCAGCCGTCACCAAGAACTCCTTGGCCGTTTGTTCGAGCGACCAGTTGCGAGCCGCTTTGAGTTCCAAGATCGCCATCCGCTCGGGCGGCTTGTATTGTGGCCGGCGGTTGGCAGGAATCGATGCCATTCGGCTGTTCGTGATACGGAGTTGTTCACGAAGGAGGGCGATTTCCTGTTTAGCTTGATCGAGCTTGGCTTTCAATCGAATCCGGGCATTGAGGCTATTGGCGGCCCAGCCGCACGTTTGGGCCACAACGAACTGGGCCATCGAAATGGCGTGGATCACAGCAGACTTGACCGAACGGGGCCAATTTTTCGGGAGGGCGTCAGACTGGCAGGGCATGTTTGGTTCATCCGCAGGGGGCAAGCTGGTTCGAGAGGCAATCTCCATTCTACCTTCGGTTTGCCTGGAAGTACGTCCCTTGCATCTCTAAAGAGGGGGCCCTTGCCGCCCGAAAAGAACCTACCATTGCATCGTGTTGCATTATCGCATTCCAATGCTATAATACGATAAGGACATCAAGGAGAATGGCCGATGAAATTCGTGCAGATTATCTGGGATGACGACGATCTGCTTGAAGGAAACGTTCAGCATATCGCCGAACACGGCCTGACGATGGAAGATGTCGAGCACGTCATCGAGAATCCGACGAAAGAGGAGTCGAGCGGCAGCACCGGGCGGCCCTGTTGTTTTGGATACACGCCGGGAGGTGACTTCATCATCGTAGTGTACGAACAAGTCGATGAGGATGCCATCTATCCTGTGACCGCATATGAGATACCGGAGCTTTGTGAGGACTGATCACCATGGAAAAGAAAAAAATCATTGGCCGAATCCGTCGACACGGTCCTCAAAGTAATGAGGAACGCAAACGGCTGCAAGCGATCCGCGAAAATGTTCGCAAGGAGTTTCCGCCACGGAATCCGCCGCGTCTTCGCCCCGCGACCGAGGGCGTTGGTGCCGCGATCCGCACAGCAAGGGAAACACAGGGGCTTACGTGGTATGCGGTGGCTAAGCGTGCCGGCGTGCCAAACCCCAACACGGTTCGTGACATCGAATACGGCCGCGACACGAAGCTTTCTAGCGTGGAGGCGATTGCCGAAGCGCTTGGACTACGGTTGGAATTGGTCGAGGTATAAGTGCGTCGAACTCGCGCGACCGAATTCGAGGTAGCAGCATTTTCGATGCAGAGCGATGCGAGGCGATGCCGATTCGACGTCACCACTTTGGGCACCTCAACACTCATTCTTGGCGTAACCATTTGTTATCTAGGAGCTTATGACGATCGGTAAGCACACTGGAAATGTGGTGCCCCAGTAATGGGGTTGCGGGTTCGAGCCCCGTGCCCTCCGC
>JAEWUR010000604.1 GCA_023397045.1 Planctomycetota bacterium | reverse complement strand
GCGGTGTTCTGGTGATAGATCCGCATGAGCGCCGACGGTTCCCAACGCAATACCGGCCGGATATGCAGGCGCCGCCGGCGCGCGAGCAGCCCCATTTCGCAGAGTTGGGCCAACAACGCCCGAACGTCGGCGCGTCGGCAATTCGGCGATCCGCAGACGGCCCAGCCGGTGCGTTGGAAGAACTGCGGAACGTTGGTGCGCAACATGCCGAACAGAGCGCCGTCATCGGCCATGCGGTCTTCGGCCGCGCGCAGCAGATGCAGCCCGTAGCCTTGCCGCTCTTCCACCGGCGCAACGCCGAGCGCGTTCAAGCCGGCCGTGGGAATCAGCAGCCCGTCGAATCGCATCGAGCGATGCGTCAAATGGGCATGAGCGATAATTCGCCGATTCTTCCGCAGCAGCAGGCGATCGCTCGGTTCATAGAACGGATCTTCGAGCGATGCGTTGTATTCCGCCCGAGAGCGACTCTGAAAAACCGATTGCAGGAAGAAATAGATCGTTGCGTGGTCGCCGGCCTCGGCCTCGAGCGCCGGCAGGCGTATCCGCCGACGAGCGACCGCCGGCAGCAGAAGGTCCGTCGAGGAAGCAAGCTCTCGGCCCATCGGTGCGAATCCTTTCTTCGAACACCGATGCGTATCAAACCATGTTTACGTCATTTTGTGAAGTAGTTGGCCGAAAAAATTCCGCACGGTCGTTTCGGGATAAAGAGAAAACGCGTACTCTCGCGATGCTAGCACTTGCTCGGCACGGAGTTTCTGTTGGATTTGCGTTTGGCGGTCCGACATTTGCTGCCGACGTTCGATCAGCCGCGATTGCAGCGCCGCGTTGATCTCACGAATGGCCCGGCAACGTTGCTTCGCATTGTCAGGCGTTGGTTCAACGCCGATCCAACGCTGTTTTTCAGCGATCAAACGCAGGGCCGTCTCGTCGGCGCCGTCGAGATAGCGCTCGGGATGATAGGTTAATCCTCGCAGGTCCTGGCTGACTGCCCTTGCATCGGCTTCATTGACACCCGCCCGTTCGATGGGCAGCAGCAAGGTTGCCGAGACGACCATGAACGCCGGCGCGGAACGGCGAAAAAATCGCCCGATGATGCGATCGGTCACTTGATCGTATTTGGCTCCGCCGATGCCGTGGATGAACAAATCGCCCAGCACGAGCCTTGCCCAAAGCGTCGTCGTCAGCGCCCGCGAGCGAATTCGCACCGAGCCGCGTTCCAGGTCCATCAATTGCGCGGCCGCGCGGCCGGCATCGCCGTCGGACCGCAACGGCAAACGAGCCTGCCACGACGCCCTATCGGTCAAAACAGTTTCGCCGCCCGCCGATCGCGCGAAAAGACGGCGACGGCGCGGCTCCTCGGCCGTCCAAATCCAGAACGGGACCTCCTGCCAATCCTCTTTCTCGGCCAACTCGGGCATGGGATGCGATGTCCCGCGAATCCGATGCTCGCGGCGATATTCAATCACCGCCTGGTTGTGGATCGCCCGAAATTCCGCCGATCGCGCGAACAGATGGGCCGCAAACCAATGGAAGGCCTCGCCCGAGCACAGCCGGCTCTCGGGCACTTCCAACGTATCGAGTCCCCAGGCCGCTTCAAGTTGATGCCGCGCCTGCGCCAGGCACGCACCGAGGTTGTCGGTCTCGCGCGATCGTGCGCAGACCATCGGCCAGTATTGAGCCATCAACGGCTCGACCACCAGTGATGCGATTTTTTCGACCACTTGTGAGCCAAAATCGGCGAATTGCCGGCGGTCTTCGATGCGCCGTTCCTCGTAAGGAATCCTCGGCTCCTCACAATCGAATGCCATCGGCACCGCCTGGGGGTCGTGAATGGTTCCGGTCGGAACTTGGATCGAAGCGCCGGCCGATACGTCGGTGTCGACGATCAGATTGACGGCCGTCGCGCGGTTTCGGCACGCCAATTCACCCAATGCGAAATTCTTGAACCACACGCCCGGATGAAACATCTGCGGCTGATGACCGGCCAGGAAGATCGTTTCGGATCGATCGTTCAAATCCGTGGCAACGTCGCGATAGGCCGAGGTCCAGCACCGCGCGGCCGAAAGCAACTCGGCGCGCGCAGCCTGCGAGAGATTTGACAGCGAACGCCCTTGCACGTCGTAATCGTGCTGGTCGCGAAGCCGGCGGTTCTCATCAACCAATTGCCCGACGCAGTCTGACGGCGGCTCGATCAAGACCGATCGATCGCCCTGCGGCGTGCACAGGCGACCGCTGCAACTATCTCCCTTCTCCCTTTGGGAGAAGGTTCGGGGGTGAGGGCTACCGGGACTCAACTCATTGCACATCTCTGAACTCATCGCCCTCACCCTAGTCCTTTCCTGATGGGAGAGGGGACGTTTGCGTCGCGTACTTGTCGAGCACCACGCGATAGACGGCCAGCCGCGTTTCCGTGTCGTCGAGCGCGCCGCCGAATGAGCGCCGTTCGTCGAGATAGATCAACGGGACGGGCGATTCGACGATTCGCAATCCAAGCTGCACCGCGCGAGCCCAAAGTTCCAACGGCATGGCATAGCCGGTCTCGTGCAATTCGAGCTTCTTGAGTGCCGACACCCGATAGGCCTTGAATCCGCAGAATGCGTCGGTCAGGGCGAGCCCAAGACGCCGGTTCAACTCCTCCGTGATGATCGCATTGACGCGGCGCCGTTCGGCAGGCGGTTCGCTGTCGCCGGGAAAACGCCGCAAGAAACGGCTGCCCGACACGATGTCGACGCCCTCGTTGCCGCAGCGCTCGACAAACGACGGGATCAGTTGCGGCTGGTGTTGACCGTCGCAATCGATCGTCACAAGAATGTCGTATCCGCCGCGAATCGCGAAATCGAACGCCGATCGAAGCGCCATGCCATAGCCGAGGTTCCGCGGATGGGCAATCAGATGGATGTCGCCACGCGCGGCCAGCCCTTCGGACGATCCGTCGGTCGAACCGTCGTCGACCACGAGCACGTCGCGGCAATAGCTCAGCGCTCCCGCGACGGCGCCCTCGATGTGGTCCACCTCGTTGTATACCGGCACGGCAGTCAGCGTTCGCATGAATCGCCTCGAATCCTAGTCCCCACCCCGCAGATCTCTAGTCCCCAGCCCCTCGTCCCTAGCCCCTAACCTCACCTCCACCGAATGGGATCGTTTTCGCGACGACTGGGCCAAGTCGTGATTTCGGGAAACTTCCGACCGATCGCCTCGGCCAACGACTCGACGGCGAACCGCTCGCTGGCGAAATGGCCGGGCAGCAGCAGACTGACGCCGGTCGCTTGGGCTTCGAGGCACGTGTGAAATCGCGCCTCGCCCAGGATCATGGCGTCGCAGTGGTTCGCCTGCGCGGCAGCCAAAAGTTCATCGGCCGCACCGCAACCGATCGCCACGGTTTGGATCAACTGTTCGGGCTGTCCGACCGTCATCAAGTTTTCGATCGACAGAAACGCCTTCAACCGTCGGACAAGCTCGTCGAGCGTGATTGGTTCTTCGAATCGCCCCGAACGGCCGGTGCCTTGGCCATCGGGATGCGCGACGAGCGGGACAATATCGAGCAACTCGAGCCCCTCGGCAATGCGCTGGTTGATGCCGTCGGCAGCCGAATCGAACGCCGTGTGCGCGCTATAAACGGCAATGTCGGCCGCGATCAGATCGAGCAGCAATCGGCCGACCGTCGTGTCGCTCGTCAATCGCTGCAACGGACGAAACGGCATCGGATGATGCGTCACAATCAGATCGACGCCCGACTCGACGGCCTCGGCGACGCTCTCGCGCGTGACCGTTAGGCACGTCATCAGTTTTCCGACTTTGTGCCCCCATCGGCCGACCAACAATCCGACGTTATCCCATGCTTCGGCTAACCGCAGCGGGGCGATCTGCTCCAGAAACGCAGCGACGTCGGTGATGGTAGGCATAGTCGACTTCGGGTGAACCTGGGATATCGGATAATCCTCCAATAATAGAGCATACCATTATTGGCCACGCTTGGGGGTGTGGCAACCCCGGCCCCCCCGCTTCTCATGATCCCCCGAAGCGGATATCATGTGGGATTCACATTTTTTTGGGCGGCGACGACCGCCGGCTGCACGAGCCTTGCATTATGAAAACGAACGAACTACGCGAAAAATACCTGGCATTCTTCGAGTCCAAAGGCTGCACGCGACGACCCAGCGACGTCCTGGTTCCGCGGTGGGATCCCTCGGTCCTGTTTACGCCCGCCGGAATGAACCAGTTCAAAGACCACTTCCTCGGCCGGTGCAAGCTGGAGTTCACCCGGGCGACGACCTGCCAGAAATGCCTCCGCACCGGCGACATCGACAACGTCGGCCGGACGGCCTATCACCACACGTTCTTCGAGATGCTCGGCAACTTCAGCTTCGGCGACTATTTCAAGCGCGATGCGATCCACTGGGCGTGGGAATTTCTGACCGACAAAAAATGGCTCGGCCTGGACAAGGAAAAACTGTCGGCGACGATCTATCTCGATGACGACGAAGCGGCCGGCATCTGGCTCAACGAAATCAAACTGCCCGCCGATCGGCTGCAACGCCTCGACGAGGACGAGAACTTCTGGCCCGCTAATGCACCCAGCCAAGGCCCCGACGGCGTCTGCGGACCGTGCAGCG
>JAEWUR010000116.1 GCA_023397045.1 Planctomycetota bacterium | reverse complement strand
TTCGTTGGTGGGGCTCGCTTCGCTCGACCCACCCTACTTTTCTACGGCCTTTCCGCAACAGAAACTAATTACTGTTCTCTCTCCGATGGGCCCAAAGGACCGCAACACCATGAATTGCCAGACTTCGTCGTCGATGACCGACAAGGCGGCCGACGTGCAGGCGTTCTATCGCCGCGCCAAATCGCTGATCCCCGGCGGCACCCAACTGCTCAGCAAACGGCCCGAAATGTTCGCCCCCGATCAATGGCCGTCGTATTATCGCGAAGCGAAAGGTTGCGAGGTCGTCGGGCTGGACGGGCGGCGCTATCTCGACATGACGACCATGGGCATCGGCGCGTGTTTGTTGGGCTACAACGATCCGGACGTGACCGCCGCCGTGGTCGAGCGAGTTAGCAACGGGTCGATGTGTACGCTCAACTGCCCCGACGAGGTGGAATTGGCCCAGTTGTTCGTCGACATCCATCCGTGGGCCGAAAATGTGCGGTTCGCACGCACCGGCGGCGAGGCGATGACCGTGGCCGTGCGAATTGCCCGGGCTGCGACGGGCCGCGACTGCGTCGCCTTCTGCGGATACCACGGCTGGCACGACTGGTATCTGGCAGCCAATCTACAGCGGAGTAAGAACGGTGACCCGTTGGCCGGCCACCTGTTGCCTGGGCTGTCGCCGAACGGCGTTCCATCGACGCTTGAGGGCACGACGTTGCCGTTTGCCTATAACAAACTGGATCAACTCGCCAAGATCGTTGCCGAGAAGGGCGATCGGTTGGCGGCCGTCGTCATGGAACCGATTCGAGGCGTCGATCCGCAGCCGGGATTTCTAGAGGGCGTCCGCGAACTGTGCAATCAGTGCGGCGCGGCGATGATTTTTGACGAGATCACGATCGGGTTCCGTCTTACCTTCGGCGGCGCTCACTTGAAATTCGGCATTACGCCCGACGTGGCGGTCTTTGCCAAAGCGATCGGCAACGGCCACCCTATGGCGGCGATCGTTGGGCGTGCCTCGGTGATGCAGGCGGCTCAAGAGTCGTTCATTTCGAGCACGTACTGGACCGAGGGTGTTGGGCCTGCCGCGGCATTGGCGACGATCCGAAAGCTGAAAAGCCTCGACGCGCCGGCCCACATTGCGGCAATCGGGACGCGATGGCGCGACGGGCTGAAGGAACTTGCCGCACGCCATCAGGTGTCGCTGACGACGGCGAATCCGCCGGCCATCGGCGCGATCGGATTCGATCATCCCGACGGCATGGCCCTGATGACGCTGTTGACCGTGCGGATGCTCGATCGCGGCATTCTGGCGGGCGGAGCGTTTTATCCGACCATGGCCCATCGACCGGAGCACATCGACCAATATCTCGAAGCGGCCGATACGATTTTTGCCGAACTTGGCGAGGCCATTCGCCGCGGCGACGCCGAGCAGCGCATCGGCGGGCCGGTTCGACACAAGGCTTTTGCAAGACTGGCATGAAGCACGCAACGACCTCAACTATCAATACCATTTCGCTTATGAAACCGCTCGTTACCGATCCCGACAACATCCGTCTGGCCATGCTCGGCATGGTCGATGGCAACGGCCATCCGTATAGCTGGACGGCGATCATCAATGGACAATATGATGCCCAGGCCATGGCCGATTGCGGATTTCCGGTCATTCCGCAATATCTAGGCGCCGAGCCGAAGGAGAACCTTGGCATTCGCGGCGTGAAGGTCACGCACGTTTGGTGCGATGATCGCGCCGATGCCGAACGAGTGGCCCGGGCGACCTATATCCCGAACGTCGTCGAGCAACCCGAGGAGGTGATCGGGCAGGTTGACGCCGTGATTATTCCCACCGATCGAGGCTGGGAGCACGTCGACCGCGTTCGGCCGTTCGTCGAAGCGGGATTGCCGGTGTTCGTCGACAAACCGCTGTGTGACAATGAAGCGGATTTGCGGCAATTCGTCGCGTGGCAGAAGGCAGGCAAGGCGATCCTGTCGACAAGCTGCATGCGTTACGCCCGGGAGTTTTGCGCTGCGAAGGAAAAGATGGCCGATGCCGTCGGCCAGCCGCGGTTGATCACGATGACGACGCCCAAGAGTTGGGAACGCTACGGCATCCATGCCCTGGAGGGCGTCTATCCGTTGCTCACGCCGGGCGGTTGGATCTCGGCCGCCAACTCGGGCACGCCCGAATCGAATATCGTCCATCTGCGGCATTCCTGCGGCGTCGACGTGGTGCTGGCGGCCATCGCCGACATGTACGGAGCGTTCGGCAAGCTGGCCGTCTACGGAACCAAAGGGATGTTCGCCACGGAGTTTCAAGACACGTTTTTTGCGTTCAAGACTCAGTTGGTCGCGTGGGTCGATTACCTGCGCACGGGAGTCTTGCCCTTTCCATTTTCAGAAACCGTTGAATTGATGAAGCTGATCATCGCCGGAATTCGCAGCCGCGAACAAGCCGGGCGCACAATCGCCATCGAGGAGATCTAGAATGACACGTCATATGCGTCCCAGTCGGGTGTTGACCAAATTGCGAGCGGGCGAGGTCGCTTGTTGCACCAAGATCAACACGAGCGATCCTCGCGTCGTCGAAATCGCGGCCATGAGCGGCATCGACAGCGTTTGGCTCTGTTATGAGCATGTGCCTAGTTCGCTCATCGACATCGAAAACCAAGTGCGCGCGGCGAAGCTCTACGATGTCGACGCCGTCGTGCGCGTGTCGCGCGGAAGCTATAGCGATCTGATCTATCCCTTGGAGATGGACGCGGCCGCCATCATGGTGCCGCACGTCATGAGCGCCGACGACGCGAAAAAAATCGCCTGGCAAACGCGATTCCATCCCATTGGACGCCGGCCGCTCGATGGCGGCGGCGCCGACGGGGCGTATTGCACGATTCCGACCCTCGACTACATGCGGCAAGCCAATGCCGAACGTATGGTCATCATCCAGATCGAGGATCCCGAGCCGTTGGACGAGTTGGACGAGATCGCCGCGATCGAGGGCATCGACATGCTGTTCTTCGGGCCGGGCGATTTCAGCCAGGGGATCGGCGCGCCCTGCCAGTTTGACCATCCGAAGCTCGTCGAAACGCTGCATCGTATTCCCGAAGTTGCCCGAAAACACGGAAAATTCGCCGGCACGGTGGCCAGTCTCGAAAACCGGCAGCAGCGGATCGATCAGGGTTATCAGTTCCTCAGCATCGGCGCGGACGTGGTGATTCTCAATGAGCGATTCGAGCGGATTGCCGCGGCATTCGGCCGAAAGCCCGCCGAATCGACGGCGAGCATCTATCGCTAGTGGCGCGGCCCGATCGTCGTTATTCATGGAAGGATCTGCGCGTCAGGATCGTAACCCGAAGCGTCAGCGAGGGACCGCCTCGATTACGCTTCGGGTTACGAAGCGTCCGAACGGCCGTCGGTGGGCGAATCCCTGTTGGCAAGACGGCTCCGGTGTGCTACCATTCGGTGGCACCTGGGAGCCATTGCCATGAATGACCCGACGTCCGAATCCGCGACTTCACCCGGTCCGCAACATCGCTGGCAGCCGCTTTCGTCGATCGATCGGCGAGTCGTCGGCGTGTTGGCCGAGAAAGCCAAGACCACGCCCGACATCTACCCGATGAGCGTCAATGCCATCTGCACGGGCAGCAATCAGAAGAACAACCGCTCGCCGGTGATGCAGCTTGAGCCGGAGGAGGTCGAAGAATCGCTCGAACGGCTTCGCGCGGTCGGCGCGGTTGGCATGGTCGAGGGATACGGCCGCGTGCAGAAATACCGGCACTATCTCTACGAGTGGCTCGGCGTCGACAAGGTCGAGCTGGCCGTGATGACCGAATTGCTGCTTCGCGGCGACCAGACGGTCGGCGAGTTGCGCGGTCGCGCCGCCCGAATGGAGCCGATCGCCGACATGGCGGCCTTGCACCCGATTCTGGAATCGTTGAAGTCGAAGGGGCTGGTCATTTCGCTCTCGCCCGAGGGGCGAGGACAGGTCGTTGCCCACGCCCTGTTCAAGCCGCGTGAGATCGAGGCGTTGCGCGCCCGATATGCCGGCGGCGGCTCGACCGAGCCGGTCCGAAGCCATCCGCACGAAAACGCCGCGACGCCGCGAACCGTTCACGTTGCCGAAAATTCGTCGAAGGAAGAGCTAGACGACCTGCGGAGCCGGGTTTCGCAATTGAAGAGCGAATTGGCCGAATTGCGGGCGTCGCACGATCAACTCGTCGAGGAATTCCGCCGATTCAAAGAAGAACTGGGCGGCTAGCGGTCTGTCCAGATCGTCGTTACGAATGGAGGTTCGGCGCGACAGAATCGTAACCCGAAGCGTAAGCGAGGCTGTCCCTCGCTTACGCTTCGGGTTACGATGTTCGGCCCATTCCTAAACTTGAATGGGACAGACCCCCAGGTCAGACGACAGGTCAGACGACGGCCAACTGGACGCGGGCGCTTTCGAGGCGATGGGCCAACAGCCGGGCAACCTGCGTCATCAGGCAGTAGCCCAACGTCGGTTCGCGCTCGCAGAGCATCCGGAGCTTGACGGCGTCGATCTGTGCCAGGAGCGTGTCTTTGGTCGTGGTGCCTAGGGCCGTGGCCTTGTAGGGCTCGACCAGGGCTGACCACATCAGCAGGTCGCCATCGACCAGCGTGTCGACGGTTCGCAATTCGCCGTCGCCAAGGATGTACTGGATGTTGACCTCGCCCTTGAGGATGATCGAAAGCCGGTCGGCCGGATCGCCTTCACGGAACATGACGGTATCGGCCGGGACGGTCCTCTCCTCGGCAATCATGGCGAGTTGCTTGAGGCTTTCCTCGTCGATGCCGGCGAAGTAGGGGTAACGTCGCAGAACTTCAGGAGAAATCATTTCGGCTCTCCTTGTGAAAAGACGTTGAGATGTTGGAACGCACGTTGCTTTTTATTCGTCGAGCAACTCGAGTACGGCCTGCACCGCCCGGGGAATCGCCGCCTGCACCGCGGGCGTACACGTCTCACTAAAGTTAAGTATATCTTCGGCCTCGATCCCGACAAGCTGGATATCGCCATTCGGGGGTAGGTGCATGCCTGCCTGGCGTCCGAATTCGAGGGCGGTAGCGAGATTCACGTCATGGGCCGAGGCGCTGCGCTGTGTGGCAATGCCGTCGGGCGTGAGGTGGTGAATCGTGCCGGGAGCAGCGCCCGTCTGAATGGCGTCGATCACGATGGCGCGATCGTAGTCGATCATCCGTTCCATCAATCGCAGGCCACCCCAGTGGTCTTCGGAGATTTCCAAATCGGTCCGATCGGCCAACAGCCGTTTTAGTTCCTCGACGACCTTCAGTCCGACGCTGTCGTCGGTGATTAGCGGGTTGCCGAGGCCGAGAATGATCGTGCGCATCGTGTTTTAGACCTCGGTAGATGGCAGAGGGCTGCGCCGGACGGATTTGTCTGTCACAACGACGAAATGCCCCGGGACGTTTCGTTCAATGATCGGCCAGAGTCGGCGAAAGGTCGCCAATCGTTCCGATTCGGAGGCGGCCGTCAAGCGGAGTAGGACCACGCCGGAACACGGCAAGAGCCGAAGAAAACAAAGCTCGCCGAAATCCTTGTCGGCCGTCAACACGATCCGTGATTCTGTCGACGCTTGGCGCAGGACCGCGCTATCCGAGGTCTTGGGCGGCAACGACGCAGCATGAAGGAGGTCGTGTCCCAGTCCGACAAGGTAGGCCGTCATGGCGCGGCTGATATGAGCGTCGGCCAGCAGTTTCATGTCTGGTATACCACTTCGTCATGCCGCAGCACGGAAGCGGCGAACGCCTGCGCGGCAAGGATATGCTCCGGCCGCAGTTCTGCGTAGTTCTCCAGAAGCTCGTCGGGCGTTGCGCCTTGGCCGAGTCGTTCCAAGACGAACTCGACGGTCAGTCGGGTGCCTTTGAAGATCGGCTTGCCCAGCATAATGTCCGGATCACGCTCAATATAGATTTGCCAAGTCATAGGTCCAATTATATCCTCCCGGGCGTCCGAACTCAAGCCGAACACGGCATCGGACGCCCTCGTTCAGGGTTACTTGCAGTGGTCGAAACCTTCGATGCCGAGTTTCAGACGGAAGACGGCTTCTTTGGCGGCGACCGTGGTGTAGAGCCAGCCGTCGTGGAAGAAACAGTTGGTCGATTGGGCTCCGCCGGACTCGTATTGGCGAAGCAATTTGCCGGAGGGCACTTCAACGACGTTGACCACGCCGCCGGGCGACATGTACATGGCGATGTAGAGACGGCCCAGGGCGTCGAAAACCATGCCGTCGGGGTCGGCCTTGCTGCACGAAATCTGCTCGCCCGGCGGGTTTTGGGCGAAGTCGATCAACACGCGGCGATTCGCGGCTTGACCGTCGTCGGTCAGGTCGTAGATCAATACGCGATGCCGTATGCTCTCGCCGACGCAAAGCTGTTTTTGATCGGGAGTGACCGCCAGCCCGTTGGCGAACGCGAGACCGGCGTCGAGGCGAGTGAGTTTTTTCGTGTCGGGGCTATAGCGATAGACGGCGCCCGTGGGATCTTTCGGGTCGTATCGGCCGGAATCGGTGAAAAAAACGTTGCCGGCGGCGTCCAACGCGATGTCGTTCGGCATGATGAGCGGCTGGCCGTCGTAAGCATCGGCCAAGACGTCGATCATGGGCGGTTTGTTCGGCTCGGGCTGCGTGATGCGCAGCAACCGGCCGCCTCCGGCGTCGGCCGCGAGCAGCCGACCTTGGCAATCGACTTTCAACCCGTTCGCCTGGGCTTGTCGACCTTCCGCCGCGGCCGGCGGCGTCTGACGCAGGTCGCAATAGACCGATGCAGTTCCGTCGGGCGTTATGCGGCCAATCTTTCCGTTGCCGCGATAGTTGACCACATACAGGTTGCCCTGGGCATCAAACGCCGGCCCCTCGGCGAACTCGAAGCCCGTGGCAAATAGCTCGGGCTTGACAGACAGCGAGGGCGGCAGATTGCTGGGATCGTCGGCTGCGGTGGACAGGGCCACGTTTAATGCAAGTGTTGCGATTGCTAATATCGTGGAGAGCGAGTTCGGCATGATGGGACTCTTTGGGGATGGGATTTGTTGGTGGCGGTGCCGAAGTGGACCTCGGCCGCCGCGTGTGCCACTGGCGCTGCCAGTGCTGAATCGCAGTAGAATCCGGGCACTGGCAGAGCCAGTGGCACACACAGCGTATTGGTGAATGACGGACGAACAATGGTCGGTCATGAATTTCGTTTCGGCCGGTACATGTCGGTGGCGGTGCCGAAATGGACCTCGGCCGCCGCGCCGAGCGTTTCGCAGAGCGTCGGATGGGGATGGATGGCCGCGGCGATGTCGTGGATTAATACGCCTTCTTCGATGGCGATGACGGCCTCGGCGATCAGATCGCCCGCGCCGTAGCCCACGATGCCGCAACCGATGACGCGCTGGCTGGCCGGGTCGATGATCCATTTGGTCATACCCTCGGGCCGGCCGATCGCATGGGCGCGACCGCTTGCCGCCCAGGGGAATTGGGCCACTTCGATCGCCCGGCCTTGACGCTTGGCCTCCATCTCGGTCATTCCGGCCCAAGCGACTTCGGGATCAGTGAACACGATGGCGGGAATGGCCAGCGGATCGAACGCCGCCACTTGGCCGGCGATTGCTTCGACGGCGACTTTTCCTTCGTG
>JAEWUR010000502.1 GCA_023397045.1 Planctomycetota bacterium | reverse complement strand
TCGTCGCAATAGTGCAACTGCCAATAGAGTGCTTTATCCGGCGTGTTCAGGGCGTTGACGAACTGGGCCGACGTGATGCGAGGATTCATGGCGCACACAGAAATCACCTGAAACCCGTGCTCGATCTTCAAATCGGGACAGTAGATTTCCATGTCGATGTCCGGCGCGACGGCCACGTCGATCGCCAGCGCCCCGACCAACACCGGCCGGCCGAATCGCCGCCATCGGTTCATCAGGTCGAGATCGCGCAGAATTGCCTCGGCCGCCTGACGGCGTTGTTCTGATCGTTGAAGTGCGTCTGAGGATGTCATTGTTGTTCCTTCAATGGTGTCTTGCTGTCTTCGCCATCGCTTGGCGTTTCATTTCCGCCGGCATCTTCTCGATGGCGTAGCGCAAGGCGGTGCGCGGCATATTGCTTCGATTTCGCATGACGTACTCGAATACGGCCTTTTGGTGCGATTGGCTTGCGGCCATGAGCATCCAACCGTAGCCCTTTTGGACCAGGTCATCGGCATCGAGGAGCAGCAGGTCGGCGATTTCGAAGATGTCGTCCAGGAATCGGCCGTTTCTTGCGGGCACAATCAGCGTGACGGCGGCAGCGCGGCGCACCCAGCGGTTTTTCGATTTGGCCCAAGTTTTCAAATCCGCGAGATGCTTGGGATACAATTCCACAAACGCCGCGATTGTGTGATTGCAGAGGGTGTCGCAGGAGGCCCAGTTTGTGACATATCGCTTCACCCAACGGGTCAGCACCCGGAAATCGCCTGGGGTGAATCGGTCTCGAAGGCCATACGCCCATTGGCAGGCAATGAACGATTCCTCCAAGTAGCCCGACTGCCACAACAGTTCGCATAGCACCCAAACGTCGTCTTTGTCCATTTCTTTGATCTGGACGAAATAGCGTTTTGCGATGTTGGTGACGACTTGGGTCTTTAGGCCATAGAGCGCGATTTCTTCTTTGAAGAAGGTCTGGCCCGATGCTTTTGTGCGCGGATCGGCGTTGGCCTTCAACTCACGGCGAATCTGACGGAGGATTGTACTCATGGCGGCAGTTACGTGACCTATCTGAGCCGACGTGGTTCCCTTCTGCCCGACGTTGCTGACGGCTATCATACCGCAATAGGCTAGTGAAGGAAACAACATGAACATGATTGTAACCGCTCGAATGCGATTGATGCCGGCGTCCGTCGTCTTGGCGCGGGCTGAATTGACGGACCGGGCTGAAGTCGCTCGGCTGCTACGCCACCGAGATGGTCCGAGCCTTGATCGGCTGGGCATTCGCTCAGCCGGGCGTGTTGCGAATTGTCGCCGAAACGATTGAGGACAACATTCCCTCTGTGCGATTGCTGCATCGGCTTGGTTTTGTTCGCACCGAACCGGCCGTCGAGCCGGGCCATATTCGATTTGTACTCAATAGCCTGGGGTGAGTGCTCCTCGTCCAGTGGCTCAAAAACATGGCTTGAAATCGGAACAGCAATTCTGTATAGTGTACAGCAGTATATACTCCATTCCCGTTCAAGATTGTTCGGAGACCGTGGCGGGGGTAGTCGATGTTCCCGGATGTTCAGGCTAACGACGACTACGCGCCACGAGCCTCGCCGTTGTTTCGGCCCGCGCGAATCGTGTTGGCCAAGGGCAGCAATCGCACGGAGGCCCGGCGTCGCTTCGCCGCGCGGATTTGCGCGGGCTACCCTGAGGCGGAAGTTGTCGAAGCGTTTGACACGGCGCACAATCGAGTTGACTTGGGCACGGTCGATCCGCTGCAATTGCACGAGCGGGGCAAGCAGACGCTGGTGCTGGGCGAGCATCGCAGCGCGGTGCGATTCAGCGAACAGGAGGGCAACTCCTGTCCGAACTACTGGCACTTTTCGCCGTATGGCTTCTGCCCCTATGGCTGCCATTACTGCTACCTGGCGGGCACGCCGGGCGTCTGGTTCTCGCCAACGGTCAAGATATTCCTGAACTTGGATGAGATTCTTGTCGAGATCGACCGCACGGCAAATCGGATCGACGGACCGACTGCCTTTTATCTCGGGAAACTCCAGGACGGCCTGGCCCTGGAGCCGCTGAGCGGCTATGCGAGAACAATGGTCCCCTTCTTCGCGCGCCATCACCATGCGCGGATGGTCGTGCTGACCAAGAGCGCCGATGTTAAGAACCTGCTCGATCTGGATCATGCCGGCCATACGATTCTATCGTGGACCGTCAACGTGCCGGAGGTTGTGCGCGATTTCGAGACAAATACGCCAGCGATTGCCGATCGAATCGACGCCATGCGGCAATGCGTCCAGGCGGGCTATCCCGTTCGAGCCGTGCTGATGCCGATCATTCCGGTGGACGATTGGCGAGAGACCTATGGACGACTGCTGTCAACCTTGCTCGAATCCGTCCCCTTGTCGCGGATTACGCTTGGCTCGATCTGCTCATACACACAAGCTCAGCGACTGATGGAACTCAAGCTCGGCCGTGAGAACGCGATTTCTGCGTTGTTCCGGGGACTGTCCCAATTTTCGTCCGACGAAAATGGGACTGTCCCCTTCCCGCCAGCCAAATCGGACGACGGACGGATTCGCTTTGGTCGTGCGACCCGTGAAGAGGTCTATCGCTATCTGATCGGCTACATTCGGCGGCACCGGCCCGATCTGGAAATCGGCCTGTGCCTGGAAGATGAGGCGATGTTCACTTCACTTGGCTTGCAAGAATGCGTTGGAAGGTGTAATTGTGTGTTATAACAAACGAATATCCTAGCGGAAGAACACACTATGGCAGATGACACTCCGGAACGTGTCAATGGGTTTGAGACAACTGCGGTACGAAATTAGTGTCGCGCGGTAGTTGTAGCATACGGGGTTCCGGCCCATCGGCCGGAGGGTTGATCCAAACTTCACTCGGTAACGCCATCGG
>JAEWUR010000095.1 GCA_023397045.1 Planctomycetota bacterium | reverse complement strand
GCCCCGGCCTTCGCGAACAAATCGGCCGTAGTCTCCGCCTGCATCGCCTCTTGCAGCAACACGGCCGCGGCCGTCGACAGCGCCGGATTGCCCAAAAATTGGCCGCCGCCAGATCGGAAGGGTTTGGGTGCGATGGTCATGCGAAGAGCTTTTTTCCGGTGGACGAGTGACGCAATAATGATACACGAAAGGAATCGGATTGACAACAACCTGGAACGTCCGTGTCGAGATGATCGCCCAAAAAACGCCACTTGTCTGTCCAGATCGTCGTTACTAATGGAGGTTCGGTGCGACAGAATCGTAGCCCGAAGCGTAAGCGAGGCTGTCCCTCGCTTACGCTTCGGGTTACGATGTTCCGTCCATTCGTAAACTTAAATTGGACAGACCACTAGCTCACCTGCAACATACGTTGCAATGCTTCGAGCGCGTCGTGGGCAATGGCCGGTTCAACTTCGATCACGTTGACAGGCGTGCCGGCCGCAAGGTTTTCCAGAACCCAGCAGAGGTGCGGCAGGTCGATCCGATACATCGTCTCACAGATGGCCACCGACGGCGCCAGGAAGTGGATTTCCTTGTCGGGAAACTGGTGCTTGAGCCGATTGACGAGATTCCACTCGGTGCCGATGGCCCAGCGCGTGCCCGGCGGCGATTTTTCGACCTCGGTGATGATTCGGCTGGTCGAGCCCGCCACGTCGGCCAAGTCGACCAACTGCATCATGCACTCGGGATGGACCATGATCTTGATGCCGGGATACTTCTCGCGAAGCATCGTCACGTGCGACGGCAGAAACGCCTGATGCACGCAACATTGCCCTTGCCACAGAATGACGCGGCTCTGCTCGATGGCCTTCGACGAGTTGCCGCCAAGCCGTTCTTGCCGAGGATTCCAAAGCGGCATCTCTTCCAGCGGAATGCCCATTGCCCGGGCTGTGTTTCTGCCCAAATGTTGGTCGGGAAAAAACAATACGCGGCGACGGCGGGCAAAGGCCCAATCGAGCACCGCCCGGGCGTTCGACGATGTGCAGACGATGCCGCCGTGACGACCGCAAAACGCCTTCAAGTCGGCCGCCGAATTGACATAGGTGATTGGCGTCACGTCGCCGACATCGATCACCGCGGCCAACTGCTTCCAGCATTCTTCGACCTGATCGATTTCGGCCATGTCGGCCAGCGAACAACCCGCCGCAAGGTCGGGCAACACGACCGTGACGCGCCGGCCATTGCGCCGGGCAAGCTGTTCGGGCCGATTCGCCAGAATATCGGCCGTCTCGGCCATGAAGTGGACGCCGCAGAATGCAATCGCTTCGCAGTCTTCATTGCGCGAGGCCAGAGCGGCCAACTGGTAGCTGTCGCCACGTAGATCGGCCAGCGCGATGACCGAATCCTGCATATAGTGGTGGCCGAGGATCAGCAGCCGCCGGCCCATCTCGCGTCGGATACGCTGAATGCGCGACGTAAGCTGATCGTTGCCGAGCGACGTATATGCATTCAGGTTATAGATCGGCGACGGTGTGGCGGCGTTCATGACGACCTCTACCACTTCAGCCCGAAGGGGTTGTCGGACGAGCGGCCCAGACCGCCCTGCAACGGACCGGTTGGCTTGTTGCTCTTCTTTTTCGACGGCTCCGGAGCAGCAGCATCTTCGTCCTCTTCTTTTTTGACCGGCTCCGACGGCGTCGAGCACGCTTTCATCGAAAGGCTGATCCGCTGGGCATCCGCGTCGACCGACAGAACAAGGACGTCAATCTCATCGCCCTCTTTGACCACGTCGGACGGACGCCAGACGCGCTTGTGCGACAACTCCGACACGTGGACCAAGCCCTCGACGCCGGGTTCGAGCTCGACGAACGCGCCGAAATCCATCAGCTTCACCACCTTGCCGCGAACGACGCCGTTCAACGGATATTTCTGGGCGGCGTTCGTCCACGGGCTCTCCATCAGGTCGCGATACCCAAGACTGATCTTCCGGGTCGTCGGGTCGATCTTGTCGATTCGCACCTTGACGGCCTGACCTTCCTTCAACACGTCGCTCGGATGCTTGACGCGCCCCCAGGCAACTTGGCTGACGTGAATCAGGCCGTCGACGCCGCCGCCGATGTCGACGAACGCGCCGAAATCCATCAGCTTCCGCACGACGCCGTCGAAAATCTGGCCGGGCTGCAAGGAGCCGAGCATCTGATCGCGGGCTTGCTCCTTTTCTCGCTCTAAAACGGCGCGATGACTAAGCACGAGGTTCCGCCGGTCGGGATTCGCCTCGGTGATGATGCAGGCCAACCGCTGGTCGACGTAGGGCGCAAGATCATCAATCCGATAGAGCGACACCTGGCTGATCGGAATGAAACCGCGGATGTGATTCACTTCGCATTCGAGTCCGCCGGTGTTGTGGCCGGTGACTCGGACTTCGATCATCATCCCTTCGACCAGATCAGACCAGTCGTCGACCTGCACGGCCTTATTCGGAAGCGATAATTCATAGAGCCCATCCTCGGGATTCAGCCGCTGGATGACCACCTGAACGTCGGCGCCCACGCGCGGCGGAACGTCGAACAGCCGCAACGACACGATCCCCTGTTCGCGTCCGGCAAACTCGACAAACACGTCGTCGCGACGAACCGCCGCGACGCGACCGGTCTGAAGCGAATCGGGCTCGAACGACGGCATTTCCGTCTTTCCACTGCCGCCGAGCAGATCGTCCATCGACGCACCAGCCAGCGTCCGGCTCAGCTCCTCTTCGAGATCCAGATCGCGATGCCGAACCGACGGACGCGCCAAGGGAGCGGGCTCGCTTGGCACGAAAACCGGTTTCGCGGCCGTCGAGGCTTCGACCGCGCGAGAGTCGGCTCGCGGGGGCTCGATCTTCGGAGTCGCAGCCATCACCGGCGCTTCGGACGGCTGCTCCTGCCGATCGTGGCGTTCACCCTGCGGTTTCCGCTCCTTCTTTTCCTGCTTCTCCTGCTGCTTCTCTTCCACCGGCGTCCAATCGCGACGGGCGCGCGCACGATAGGCGGCGGGATCTCGCTGCGAACCGATCAGAATCCGCCGGCGCGCTGCGTCGGCTGACTCCTCGGACGCCGACGTCGCGGCATCCTCGTTCGAAACGGTGGTTTCGGCGGGCTGGTCTTCGATCTGGTCTTCGACGCCTTCGATCGAACGGACGGGCTGACTCGATTCGGCGAATGTCAACGCAAAATCCCCTGGTAACAACGGTCAATAAGAACTCTCGTTCATGGTCCGAGAACCTGCCATTCTAGCAAACAACCCCGACCGGCTCCAAGGGGCTCGCCGGGACCATGCCGCATTGAATTCTCGGCCGCCAGGCAAGACGCATGGAAAACAGGCCGATTCGCTCCGAGAGTTGTTGCGTTGAACGTGCCGGCCGACGCGGAATGATAGCCATAAACTACTATGCAACATCCACCCGAAAGACGTGACCCCCTGAACGCTTTTCCCGCTACTCTGTTTTCAACTCATCGAGCAGTTCTTCGGCATCGGGGCGGAACATGGCGCGGCCGGGGACCTTCAACGCCTCTTCGAGCGTCTGGCGGGCCTCGTCCTTCTTGTCGCGATCGACGAGGATGCGAGCCTTGTAATACGCGGTGTCGATTCCCAGCGGTCCGAGCTTGGCAGCCGCCGCCAGGGCCTTTTCGGCGTCATCGAGCCGGCCCAGGCGATAGAGCACCCAGACGTAGGTCGACGCCGCGTTGGCTGAACCGGGCTGCTGCTTGACGTTCGCCTCGGCATAGCCCAGGGCTCGCGCCTGTTTTTTCTCATCCGGCTGCTCGATCAGCGCCAGAGCCAGATTATTGCTGACTGGGAAGTTGTATTTCTGGTCCCTGTTGAGCACCGAATCGAAATACGATTCCGCCGTCAAATAGTCTTTCTGGCACAAGGCCACGAGACCGCGGAAGAAAGTCGCCTCGACCGACTTCGGATCGAGGTTCAACGCGGCAATGGCGAAGTTCTGCGCGTCGGTCATCAACCCCATTTCGAGTGCGCATTGGCCCAGGATCAGTTGCGTTTGCAGGTCTTTCGGAGCGGCGTTTTTTGCGGCCTTCATCCATTTCTTGCCATTCTTGACGTCGCCCGCCTTCTGGTAGAACTGGGTTAGCGCGGCCTCGGCGGGCAGTTTCGAGTTTGCGACTTTCTGGGCCTCGCGGAGTTTTTCCAAAGCGCCTTCTTCGTTGTTCTGCCGGAACAAGCACAAACCGATTTGCTGCATCAGTCGGGCGTCGTTCGGGGCCGT
>JAEWUR010000310.1 GCA_023397045.1 Planctomycetota bacterium | reverse complement strand
TGCGTTGGGGCAAGGCGGGGGCCGACGCCGTCTGCCATCTTCGCGGCCTCTACCTCAGCGAACCTGCCTGCTGGGAATCCTTCTGGAATCCCGGCTAATTTCTACCCACAGATTTGACGCTCACACGAAGAGAAACGGTTTGGGGACGGCTGGCCGGTGGCCAGAAGCGGAACGACTGGCTTCGTGAAGGCCGCGGCCGGCACGCCACGGAGGTTTATCCCCCTCCTGTGGCGGGCCAAGAGATTCTGGCTTGCTCCCCAGAATCTGTTCCATTTCTTATGAGAGAATCCAGAAACTTGGACCGGCAAACGGAGACTCTCGGTGAAGCGAAAGCAGAGGCAAACGACACCATTCAGAGCTGCGGCGGCCAGGGTCTGCGGGGTTCAGGGGCGGGCAGCCAATCGGCGTCTGCCGAAAAGGTCTGCGATTACCGAGAGCACATGCAGAAATGCTGGCACTGGAGTCGGAGCACGGTCGATCGGGTGTCGGATATCCTAGTGAGCCTGTTCATGACTCAGGGCGTACCGCCGGGGATTCACAGCGACTTCATCGCCCAAGCGATCCGCCGCCACCGCGCTCAGCGATATTAATTGATACCCACGTAAATGATGTCGGGGGGGCATGGCCGAACGCTCCTGTTTGCCGGCTTTCCGTTGGCCGGCCTGTCAACATTTCTGACTGCAACAGCTCTCTTTTTTGGCCGTTGTCGAGTCTTATCTTCAGAGGATCCCGTTTGTGTGGGGATTTTTGCCCTTCGTGCGAGCGGTTGCACGACGGTCTCTCGCCAAATGTCGTAACTCAGGCTCTCTCCGTGGTTTGTGGAAGAACCGCAATTTCAGCGATTTTTACGATCAATATTTTGGCTCTTCGCGGATTACTATATTAGTAACCCCAACGATCGTGAATTGTTGACACAGAAGTCTAGCGACGGGCACCGCCGCGACGCGGTGATCGCGGAGCGGGTTAGAGCTGGCCGAGCGGCAGCTCGTATTGGCTGGCGGCCCTGCCAGTCTATGTGAGATAGACGCAAAACGCACACGGGCGGGATTTGCTTCGATGTCTGATCCAAAACGTTACGATGAGTTCGCCGGCTTGATTCGGTTGCACACCAACCAGATGTTGGCGTACATCCATGCCGTGCTTCTCAATTGGAACGATGCCGACGATGTGTTCCAAGAAACGTGCCTGGTGCTGTGGCAGAAATTCGACGAGTTCAAATCGGGCACGAACTTCCTCGCCTGGGCGTTGCGTACGGCCGACTACCGGATCTTGAAGTTTCGTACGAAGCAGTCGCGCGGCGCGGCCTTCACGGCGGAGTTGCGCGATGCCCTGATGGCGGATGTCGCCCGGCGAACCGGCAACGAGGTTGTTGACGGTCTCGACGCGCTCTCGAATTGTATGGATCGATTAACGGATGATGACCGGCGGATGGTAACGCGATGTTATGGCGAAAGCATCCCGGTTCGCCAGTTCGCCGATTCGATCGGCCGCTCGCCACAGAGCGTCCACCACTCGCTTTGCCGAATTCGAAAGTGGCTGCTCGGTTGCGTCGACCGTGAAATGCAACGGGCCGACCGCGGGGTTCGCGATTTTCACCAACCTGATTCGGCGGATTGACGATGGGCGAACAGATTCATACTCCCGACGACTTCTGGCCGCTTCTCAACGGTGCCTGCGACGGCGATTTGGACGAAGAGCAGACGCAAGAGTTGGCGGATCGGCTTGCCATCGACCAAACCGTTCGCGAACTGTTCGTTCGCCATGTCGAGTTGCGCACTGACATCCAATTCCTGTGCCGAGCGAGGAATGTATGTGACGGTGGTCTGGCTCGGGTGCAGGCGGCTCTCTCTCAGACGTCGCAGCCTCCGCTTCCGCTTGGCGTCGATACGGTGGGCAACGCCTTCCACGGTCCAGCAGGCTATTTCACTTCTGAATGGCCGGTGGCCTATTTGATTGCCACGTTGATCTTCGGGATCGGGGCCTTGGTTGGAACCTTCACGTATATCTCGCGACCGCCGGAGGTTGCCGACCATCGAAACATCTCGGATCCGCGATCGCCAATCGCTGATTCCCCTTCGATTGTCGCGCAAATCACCGGCATGGCCAACTGTAAATGGCTTGGACAAGAACATGCCGCGCGTGAAGTGGCGCTAGGGACAACCTACCATGTTGCCTCCGGCCTTCTGGAGATCACGTACAACTCGGGGGCCAGGGTCGTTTTGCAGGGGCCCTTTACCTACGAGGTGAACTCTGACAACGGCGGATATCTGTCGATAGGGAAACTCATCGCGAACGTCGAAAAACGGGATCTGAAGCCGGGGCCGGTGGACACGGGCGCGGCAAGTGAGGCATCCCATGATGCGCTATTCACGGTCAAGACTCCCACGGCGGCGGTCATGGATCTTGGCACGGAATTCGGCGTCGAGGTAGGCAAGAACGGCGTTACAACCTCGCATGTGTTCAAAGGCGTGGTGCGCGTCTGCCCCGTGACGGACCAAGGAATTGTGAAGGACGCCGGGCAGATTTTGCGCGAGAATCAGTCCGTGCGCATTGACGCTACGGGGGATCAGCCAACGATCACGTTCGTGCCTGCGGTGAACTCCAAGGAATTTATGCCCGTCATTTCCAGGCCGGTGGCTAAGACGCTGAACCTTGTCGACATGGTGGCCGGTGGCGATGGATTCTCGCGAAAACATGGCCGCGGCGTTGATCCGACCAACGGACAACCAACCGATACGCTGTTGATGAAAGAGCTGATGGGCGATGGGCAGTACCATCGAGTTCCCGGTCGCCCATTTGTCGATGGCGTCTTCATTCCCGACGCGCATTATCAATCCATGCAGCTCGATTCCGGCCCGCACCATTTTTCTGGTTTCTCTGAAAGGGAGACCTCGCACAACCGATCGACGTGGGGTATCTGGGCAATCGGTGGGCCGGCGACCTCCAAGACGTCAGGCGACGTGCGCCTGCCTGCAATGGCAGCCGATGCGTTCCGCTACAAGTATGAGATGAATTGTCTCCCGAGCGACGTCTCGGGGATTGACGCCGACGGTAATGGAAAACCTGACTTTGTCACCCGTGGCTCGGTTGTTGCATCCGCAGGCCTGCTCACCATGAC
>JAEWUR010000151.1 GCA_023397045.1 Planctomycetota bacterium | reverse complement strand
CACTTTGGCGCCCGGCTGAAACGCTGCTTCGTGCGGCAGGAGCATTTCGAGCGTAATCGGCGTCTTAGCAGGCAAAAACGCCCCTGGTGCGAGGTCGACCAGCGTTGCCGGTCCAAAAAACCGATCCAACGGCATTTGATCGACCGTCTTGCCATCATCATAGAAGTGGAACGGCACATCGAGGTGCGTCCCCTGATGCGTCGCCATGCTGATCTGCGTGATATTGTATCCGATCGAAGAGACCGTGTTGTGCGTCAGCACACTGATCTTCGGGTCGAACGGGAAATTAGGTTGCCCATGTTCCAACGGATGGGATAGGTCGATCAATCTTTGCATGAGAGGAGCCTATGGCCGCATTCTGGGTTGTCTGTATAACACCTCTCAACGTGTCATTTCTCGGGAAACCATCCCCGCAGAAAATCAGCCGTCGTCCCTTCATAGACGGCCTCACCGAGGTGCTCAACGCCTTCCTGGTTTCCCCAAGAGTAAAAGATCACGAGATGGCCCTCGTAGTCGCAGAAATCGATATCCGAGTTGTTTTTGTTGACAGCCGTGGCAATTCGGTGGCGGTCTTCGGGCGTCAGCCGGTCATTCCGAATCGCGCGGTCGGCATCCGATGCTTGCAGGACCGGATTCAGCGGGCTCGGTTCCCAAGTGACGAAGTCCTTCGAACGCACAACATATTGCTCAAAGCCGCCGTTCGCGCATTCGAGATAAAAATCGTAGTAATACCCGTCGAGATAACGCAGGCAATGCGGGGCGGTGTAGCGATCTTTCGCATAAACACACTCCGGCGGCGTTACCGTCCATTGCTTGAGATCCTTCGACGTGGCAAACCGTGCGGTGAATTGGGCTCCGGCCTGCTCCACGGGTTCGCTGATCTCAAACATCAGGACGAACCGGTCGTCCGCCTTGCAGATCGATGTGTTAAATATCTTAAAACCCGCCAGATCGAGCGCCGTCCATGAGTCCCACGTCCGAAGATCCTTGGAAGCCCAGATCCGCACTTCTTGCCCCGGCTTCGTGCCGGTCACGTACACCGTGTCATTGTCGACAAACGCGCTGGCGAAGGACCAGCCATGGGCGAACTGCGGCGTCGTCTCTCCGGTTTGACAATCGACGAAATGAAAGCAGTTCTGCGAGCGAAACCATTCACACCGATAGAGCCTACCGCCAAGCACGACCGGCGACGTTTCAACCTTGTCGACATCGATCGTGCCGAGTTTCTCAATAAGCGGACGTCCGTCCGAGTCGACGGGCGGGGCCGCATATCCAGGCCAAACACATGCTGTCAACACAGCCATGCACGACATCAATCTGAACAACAAATGCATCGCAGAAACTCCTTGGTGTTACTCGGTTACAACGACCGTCTGATTCATGTGCGGCGCGGTAGGCGGCCATAATACCGACCGCTCACCGACGATGGCCTGGATGTAATACTCGAAATCGCCCTTCCTGACGTCCACAGGCAGAGATACAGTATACACGCCGCGGGCGACATGGACCATTGGCCCCTCCTCGAACGTTTCCGTTCCAAGCGGCCGCCAATGGATCGTAACGGCCCCAGGATTGGAGGCCAATACGATCGCTTTCAGCGTGAACGGTTCGCCGGCTGCAATGCCTGTACGAATCTCGGGCACAAACATTCGCGGTTGACCGCGATACTCCTGGGACGGCATGGCGTCGATCGGCAAGTCACGACCTAGCAACTTGGCCAACTCGCGGCCCGGTTGCGTCAACACCTCGGGCAAGGTCCTCTGCTGCCAGTTGCAGACCGTTCCCATTTCACCGGTTGTGCTGACCGTGGCCAAGAGAAACTGCTGGAGATCGCGAAAGGCGTCCAAAATCTTCCGGCGCGCCGGCAGTCCGAGATCGTTGGCGAGTTGTCGTTGCCGCGCAGGATCTTTTTCCGACTTGATTGTTTCCATGACATTGTTGAAGCTTGCCCATTCACATCGCAACATCGCTATGGAACGGAGATAGCAGAACGTATTGAGCCAATAGTCGAATCGCTCTAGATTGCCCGGTCCTTGAACGCTGGGGCGCAATGCCGCCCATTCGTCCACAAAGGCGTATTCCGGCTGAACCTCGTTCCAACTGCGTGCGTCGGGCGTTACGCTGCCGGGACCCGTGACCCAATCGGACGGGCGCGGCGTGCAGCCGTCCACCTTGCTGAAGATCGCGGCGATCGGCTCGGCAACTTCCGGCCCGAACTCACTTTGACACCAATCGAGGTAGAAATCGTCGATCGGCGCAAAGGGCGACTTGCCATCCGTCGACTTTCGAATGATGCTGTCGCGCGTGAAGACCGTCGCTGGGTGCGAAGCACCCTCCCAACGGGACTGATCCCATTCGGCCATTGCCAGCGCCGATGCATTCGGCGCCAAAATGCGAGTGCGCCAATGGATGCCCATTAAACCGGTGCAGCCGTAACGGAGGGCATCCGCGGCGTCGCGCCGCAGTCGTCCAACCCAAAACTGCGGCATGGCAATGCCGAGGTCATCCTCCAACCATGGGATTGCCCATTTCTGGCGGTCGGAAACATTCGCAAAACTGGGCTCGACCGGCGTGAAGCCGACCTGCCGATTGATGCAGCTCATCGGTATCTCTTTCGGCAAAAAGTCGTCGAGCAACGCCGGAGTCTGCGGCGGCCCAAGAACCCAGCCGCACGTGGCCAGGGCGAAGGATGGCTGGACCTTCTCGGCCGCAGCCATCGCCAGCCGCATGTCGGCCAATGCCGTGTCGATCTGCGGTTGCGTGACGGCTTCCATGGTCCAGTTTTCCGGCGTCCAAATCCAGAAATAGTCCAACGGATGCGTCTTCTCGATCCGCGCAAACATGCCTTCGTAGAGCGATTGCACAACGGCCGGGTCTTCCGTGTTCTTGCCCTCCGCTTTGAGCCGCTCTTTCAGTTGCGTCGGAATCAACAATGGCGTTTCCGTGCCGATGCAGGTCTTCACGCCGAACGTTTTGGCATAGGTGAATGTGTCGCGGAGAAATGCGCCCATGCGATTGAACAGTTCGTTGCACTCTTCGGGCGGCATTTTGTTCCACGGGCAGGCGCCTTGCATATAGTCGGCGCCAAAATCGTCGCGGTCGAACAACAAGGCTGCGCCAAACAGGTAATCGCCGGTCTTACCCGGCTGATATCCCCACGCGCCGTTGACGTTGCTGGCCGTGAAATGCCGCGAAGGATAGCTTGCCCTTACGTTTCCCTTGTCGTCGATATCGCCCGGCGGGCCGATCCACACGAGCGGTTCCGGGCCCACGTGCCACCACGACGGATGCTCGGGATAGGTGTGCAGCCCAAAGAAGTTCATGCCCATCTTCGGCAGTTGGGCGAGAATCGCCATATAGCCCTCGGCGCTCCACCAATCGGGACCCTCGGGAAAATCATGGAATGGCAAGATGCCGCGACGATCGAAAAGCGGCGTGCGAGTCTCATGAAGCTCTGGCAATGCCCAAGCAATCTGTTTGTCGGGCACAACGTCGCCATGCAGATAGAACCGAACGCCGAGATGCTCGGCAAAGCGATACGCGCCATAGAGCGCACCCTGTGCATCGCCGCCGGCAATCATTAACACGGATCGACCGTTGAATCGAACGGTCTTCAGCGCGTACTGCTCGCCGACCAAGCCCTCGACCGTTGCTTTCATCTCTGCATCTGTCAACAGTCCCTTGACCACTTGCCGATCCTTCGTTCCCACGACGATGAAGTCGCGGTCCGTCGAATCCGTATTGTCGACGATCGGCAGCAGGACGCCCGTGCGCAGATAGACATATCGTCGAATCTCCTTGCCGGCCAGCTTCTCCATCGGCGAAGCGTCCTTCGGGCAGACCACGCTCGCATTCTCGGCCCTGGCAAACAACGAGACGAGACAGCACAGCAGGCAAACCATAACTCTCATCTGCGGGAACATGGCGAGGTCTCCTTGCGGCGGGAAAGTCAGAGGCAGTGAATCATCGGTATTGTACGCTTAACCATCGTCCGTCCGCAATGACCGAGTGCGTCATTTCGAATGACGATTTGCAGCACACCTCATTCGATTCCGAGTTGCTGCTGGATCTTCTCCAACGAGATACACTTCGTCTCTGGTAAGACCAGCCAAACGAAAAAGAAATGCAGCACCATCATTGCCGAAAAAAACATGAAGGCATTACCGGGCCCGATCCAAGGAACTGCGACGGCGACGGGAAAAAACTGTGAAACCAGAACGGCCGAAAACCAGTGTGTGAAGCTGCCAAGTGCTTGCCCTTTCGCCCGGACCTTGTTCGGAAATATCTCGGAGATGAACACCCAGATCACGGCGCCTTGGGAGAATCCGAAAAACAGGATATAGCCGATGAAATACCACATGATCCGGCGGCCGATGTCGTTGCCCTCGTCCAGCGTATAGAACTGCCATGCGACCAGCGTCAGAAACACGACCATACCGACCGAGCCAACCATCAGTAGCGTCTTGCGGCCGACTCGGTCGATGAGCATCATCCCGATCGTCGTTGAGATTACCAGCATGATGCCCACGGGAATCGATTGCAGCAAAGCGGCTTCGGGACCCGAATTCCCCATCGCAAACACCTTAGGCGCAAAATATAGCAACGCATTGATACCGGTCAGTTGGTTGAACATCGCCAGCATCACGGCGGCGATCACGGGAAACGAATAGGCACGGCAGAACAGCGGTTCGTGGGCCTCGTCGTAGTGATGCAACGAATCGACAATGGCAGCCAGTTCGCTGTCCACGTCTTCGGCCTGCAAACTCTCGAGCACTCGCCGCGCCTCCTCGATGCGCCGATGTCCGGCCAGCCAGCGCGGGCTATCGGGAATGAAAAAGAGAAAAACGAAGAAGGCGAAGGCGGGAACCGCCTCGACGGCGAACATCCAACGCCATTGCGCAGCTTCCGGTATGATCGGCAGGCTGGCCACCGCGAAATTGGAGATGTAGGCCAAGCAGATGCCGAGACACACGTTGAACTGTTGAACCGCCACCAGACGACCGCGAATCCGTGCGGGAGAAATCTCGGCGATGTACATCGGTGAGACGACTGAGGCGCCGCCCACGGCGATTCCGCCCAGGAAGCGAAACGCCAGCAGCGACCACCAATCCCAAGCCACGCCGCAGCCGAGGGCCGAAACGGTGTAGAAGACGGCCATCCAGATCAGTACCGCGCGCCGGCCGAACCGATCGCTCGGTTTGCCCACCACGATGGACCCAAGTACCGTGCCGATCAAGGCGCTTGCGACCGTGAACCCCAACTCAGCCGCCGAGAGGCCGAACACCCTCTCCAGCGCACCGGTTGTGCCCGAGATCACGGCCGTGTCGAATCCGAACAGCAGTCCGCCCAGTGCGGCGACGATCGTGCTTCGTAGGACGGGGGCAGGGGCTTTCATGGAGTGCAGTACCTCGATTCCATTCATTGACGGCCGAATAGTCGCAATATCTCTTCGCCAGGCAAGGTATCCATGACCAAAGGCACTCTTTCTCGCAGCGTCAAGGCGGTTGTTGTTTGGGTGGCGTCCTTACTTCTGCGCCGATCCCATGATCGGATAAATCGTGAACGACGCCGAGTCGGGTACTTGCCAATACGGCATATATTCAATGGAAGGTTCATCTGCGACGGCAAAGTGCAGTGG
>JAEWUR010000222.1 GCA_023397045.1 Planctomycetota bacterium | reverse complement strand
CTTCTCGGCCGGTTTGGCGGTCGGCTCGGCCGTCTTTTCGGCGTCCTCCGGCGTCTTTAGTTCTTGCGCCACCAACGGGATGGCGCCTGCCACGGCCAGCGCGGCGTATAACCAGAATCGTTTTTTCATGACAAGCCTCATATTATTCTCCGCCCCGGTGCTGGGCGCCCCTGTATTGTTGGGTCGCCGTGCCGGCGACCGCTAAACGGTTTTTCTAACATTGTGCCAACAACCGTTAAACGTTTTTTTCACACATCGCTGGCAAACGCCAGCCGGTTTTGGGGCCGTAATACTCCGTGATTTTCAGTAGGGACCGTTGCCTACGTATCGAACGTTGACTTGATCGACCGGAACGACGAGTTGCCGGCCGTCTTTCAGCGGCACCGGAACCAATTCCCTCTGCTGCTCGATCTGATGGCCCGTTCGATGGAACGCCTGCATCACGTCGTCGGGCACGGCCGGGGGCAGTTTGTTCAACCACTGCGGGTCCACTTTTTCGCGTTCGACGGCCGGCAGATGCAATGCCTGACCCTTGTCGCCGTTTTCGGTCGGCGACGGGACCGTCACCATCTGCCAGGGTTTCGTCGGATTCGCATGGGTGTTGACCGCGACCTCGCCGGTGATTCCAGTGGAATTGGCCGGCTGCTCGGTTTCGGTTCGCAACAACAGCGAAGCCGCGTAGAACATAATGAGGAAGCTGGCCGCCATGGCCGCAAGCGTACCGAGATGGCTGCGCCATCGTGGCCGATGCGATTCTAGTGGTTTTGGCGCAGCGATTCGATTCGGCGCGGCCTTCTCTTCATGCCGGGCGGGCGTGCGAACCGCTTTTTTCCAACATTGCGATTCGAGGAACGCCAAGGCACAGCGCCGCCATCCGCCGGGCTCGTTGTCAAGTCCCGCCAGCAGTTCCCGTCGCTCCCGCTCGCTCAACTCATCGTCGACAAGCCGGTCGAACCGGGCATCCATTAGGGAATCGTCGTTGATCGTGGTATTCATGGCGCTGTCCGTCTACAAAACACTTTTTGTTGTTGTCAGAGTTTCTTTGGGAGACCTACACATCGGCGGGCGTCAGATTCATGGCGGCCAACTCGGTCCGCAATCGTTGGCGTGCCCGATGCAGCCGCGTTTCGACGGCGCTGTGGCTGACGCCAAGGTGTTCGGCCAATGCGTGGTAACTCCAGTCCTGCGTATATTTCAGTAAAAGGATTTCGGCATCGCGCGGCGGCAATTTTTTCAAAGCATCGCGAACTTGCGTTCGGCGTTCCTCGACCAAGAGCCAATCCAACGGGTCGTATTGCCGATTGTCGGCCTCGCTGGGCCGGCATCGCTGGGCGTAGCGGTCGATTAGTTTCCGCTTCCGCCCTTGCTTCCGGCGATACAACAGCGAGTGCCGCACGGCCAATCGGTATAACCACGGGGCCACTTTCGACGGATCGGTGATGGGCGATCGTTGGCGGACGGCCGCCAGCGAAACCTCCTGCATCACTTCGTCGATGGCCTGGGGTTCGCCGAGACGAGCGTAGATCACGCTCCGCAGCCATCGGTCGTGCTCGGCCAACGCGCTCGACCAGTCGATGCTGGCGGCGTCGGCGTCGGCCTCAGGCTTTCGTCGCGGATCAGGCTTCATCATGGCCATAGGATTGGTTACCATCTGCCCAAAAATCTTGCATGGGGTGTCGGAGGCCCCATTTCCCCGGAAACCAGCGGCTCGCCGGCCTGTCGACCGGTCGGAAAACGAGCTATATTTGACATAACTGGCACGCATCGCCGAGTTAGCAGGCCATTCGGGCGTCTATTTTATCATGGGTCACGGAAAGCGGCCAATGGTCGGCCCCCGGAAGATTGGCCGCAACTCACTTTGCCGTAACACTTTACCGCCACAACATATTTCCATTGCGGAAACCCCTCCCGTGGCACATAATGGCAGCACCATGAATTCCGTCAACTCCTACGATTCGATTGCCCCGTTGCCTCGAAACGCGCTGCGGCATGAGGTCGCGGTGCGTCTGATGTCGCTGATCTTTCAGGGCACGTTGCCGCCCGGCGAACATCTGGTGATTCGGAAGATGGCCGAACAGATGGGCGTCAGCGCCACGCCCGTTCGCGAGGCCCTGGTCGAGTTGGAGTCAATCGGCATCGTCCAGTTCAGCCACCACCGAGGCGTCATTGTCAAACCGTTCGGCTTCAAGGAGTTTCGCGACATCTTTCACCTTCGTCGGCTGCTGGAGACCGAGGCCGCGCGTTGCGCCTGCGGTCATATTCCGCGCGAAGAGCTTGAAACGATGGCCAAGGAAGCGAAGGAACTGCTCACCCCGGGTCTCGACCGAAACAACGAGTGGTTCCAAAAAGCGATGGCCACCGACCGGCACTTGCACGAGCAGATCGCGGCCTGCTGCGGCAATCCCCGGCTGGCCAACGAGATCAGCCGATACAACGGGCTGATCCAGACCGTTCGGGAGATCGTCGGCAACCATCCGCAAACGCATCGAAGCGCGTTGAAGGAACACGTTCCGATCATCGACGCCCTGCTGGCGAACGATCCCGAGCGATCGGCCGTCGCCATGACCGAGCACATCAACGGCACGCTCCAATCGATCGAAGAAGTGCTCTTCGGAAAGAAGTGATTACTCCGATTCCGTGCGTTCGACGCGGCTGACGGCCTGACCGTGGGCGAATCGCGTGAGGATTTCGTCGCCGGGCTTGAGATCGGACGCCGAGCGAACGACCTGCCCGTCGGACACCCGTTGCGTCAGGCTGTATCCGCGTCCGAGCACGGCCAGGGGGCTGAGCGATTCGAGCCGGCCGGCCATCGCGTCGGTCTGCGAGCGCGCCGATCGCATCCGTTCGCGCAGCGCGCGTTGCGCGCGGACGTCCCATTCGTCGAGGCGTTGCGACCATTCAAAAAGGCGTTGATAAGGGCGGCGGAACATCGCGTGTCGCGCCAAGGCATCCAACTGCGTTCGGGCTGATGTCGCCCGAGAACGCAGACCGGAGACCAACCGACCTTGAATCTGGCGCAATTGCACAATCAACTCTTCGGACGCCGGCGCGACGAGTTCGGCCGCCTCGCTGGGCGTCAGCGCGCGAACGTCGGCCGCCAGATCGGACAGCGTCACGTCGATCTCGTGTCCAATGGCGGAAACGACGGGAATCTCGGACGCGGCGATCGCTCGAACCACGGGTTCCTCGTTGAACGCCCAGAGGTCTTCCATGCTGCCGCCGCCGCGCGTCACGACGAGGCAATCGGCCCGTGCGAGTTGGTTCACAATTCCAATGGCCGCGGCGATCTCGTCGGCGGCGCCGTCGCCTTGCACGCGGACCGGCACGATCATGACGTCGGCCCCGCGCCATCGCCGGCCGAGCACCTGGAGAAAATCGCGGATGGCCGCGCCGGTCGGACTGGTGACGACGGCGATGCGGCGGACCAGCGGCGGCAATGGCCGTTTTCGCGAGGCGTCGAACAGTCCTTCGCGCGTCAGCTTTTCGCGAAGCTGCCGCAACGCCAACTCGAGCGCTCCCATGCCTTGCGGAAGGACGTCTTCAATGACCAACTGGTAGCTGCCGCGTTGGGCGTACAGATCCATGTGGCCC
>JAEWUR010000210.1 GCA_023397045.1 Planctomycetota bacterium | reverse complement strand
CGACTTTCGTTGGATATCTCGATTGAATCGCCGGGCACCGAAGTCGTTCGTTTCCGCCGCGACGGTGGAGCAGGCGATTTGGTGCTTGGTTTGCAGGACGGGACGTTTGCCGTGATGCTGCGATGGTGCATCGTGGCGGCGATGTTGTTGGCGGCGTGGATGTTCCGAAAGGTGTCGGCCGCGCGACGACTGATGGCCGTGTTCGTGGGATTGATGCTGCCGGTCGGTCTGTCGGGCTTGATGCCGCTCACGTGGACGCCGGTGTTGGATGGTGTATTGGTTGGAACGATTGCGGCCGGCGCTCTCTGGTTGGCGTCGGCGGCGTTGGCGGCGATCCGCCCGGCGGCGGCGTCGGTGGCCGCGGCGATTGTGTTTGTCATCGCGTTGGGACTGGCCGGCGATGCAACCGCTGCCGAAGAATCGTCGGCCAAGGCATCGGAATCGGCCGGAGCCAAGCCGACACAAGAGCCGGGTTTAACGTTGTACGTGCCGTATGATCCGAAGGATGGCGATCCGCTGAACAGCACGCAGGTGTATTTGCCGCAAGATGTGTTCATGCGGCTGTGGAAGCAGGCCCATCCGGACAAGATCGAACCGCCGAAGCCGAGTGTGCGATCGATCGTGAGTTACGCGGAATACGTCGGCCGAATCGAGAGTGATGTGGCGAGGTTCGACGGCCGGATCATGGTGCAGCATTTTGCCGACGATTGGACTCGCGTGCCGCTGCCGGTCGGTGGCGTCGCGTTGGAAAAGATCGAGATCAACGGTCAGCCTGCGACCTTGGCTGACGAGGATAAGGAACAACCGGCGATTTATCTCGATCGGCCGGGCTGGCACGTCGTCGATGTGCAGTTCAGCGTGCCGGTGAGCCGATTGGGTGCGACCGGTCGCCTGAGCGTTCCGCTCCGACCGGTGGCGTCCGGCCGTTTGTTGTTCCGTTTGCCCGAGAAGGATCTGGAGATTCAGGTAGCCGGGACTACCGGCGGTTGGCGACGGCAATCGGAAGCGTCGGAATCGACCGGCGATGGGTCGAACGGGGAGTTTCTGAATATCCCGCTGGGAGACAGTCGCGATCTGGCGATCAGTTGGCAGCCGAAACACGTCGACACTCGGGATGAGCAGCTTGTCAGCGTCGATCAGTTGCTGTTGGTCGAGGCGCTCGACTCGGGCGTTCATCTGCGCAGCCGATTTTCTTATCGCGTTCAACAAGGGGCCGTCGGCAAACTGCGGTTTCGCGTTCCGCGCGACGTGGCGGTCCAGGATGTGACGGGCGTTGAAGTGGCCGACTGGTCGATCGAGACGCCGTCGGGCGGCGACGCGAATCCGGAGGAGCGGCAGTTGGTCGTCGCGCTGAAGGCCGAACTGACCGGCGGCGCCGAGATTGACGTGCATGCGTTTGCGGGCAATTCGCCGTCGTCGGGCGCTGTGGACATTGCCTCGCTCGAACCGCTGGGCGTCGTTCGCGAGACCGGCCGCTTGGCCGTCGGCTGCTCGAAACATTTTCAGGGGCGATTGGATGCACCTGAGGGACTGAGCCAAATCGATCGCGAGGGACTCGAGTTGCCATGGACGATTGCGTCAGGCAGCGAGATGCTCGGGGCCTATCGCTACACGGCCCGGCCTTGGCATCTGCGGCTGAATCTTGCGCGCCGGCCGACGCGCGTTGAAGTGGCCGACTGGACGGCCCTGGTCATCGGCGCGCGGCAGACGACGTTGCGAAGCCGAATGACGGCCACGGTGACGGGCGAGCCGGTCGTTTCGTTGAGCGTTCGGTTGCCCGACCAGATGCGCGTGTCGCAGGTTCGCGTTCCGCCCGGCGCCGATTGGTTCTTGGATCGTGACGGCTCGCAGCAACGATTGAAGGTCGATCTGGCCGCGCCGACGGCCGGAAATTTGGATGTCGCCGTGAGCGGAACGCTCGCGCGAAACGCCGATCGCCTGGAATACGTCGTGCCGCACGTCGATGTTGAAGGCGTGGCATCGCAACGAGGGCAGATGGCGATCTATCTCGATGACGATCTCGATGCGGTTCTGGTCGACGCGAGCGGGGCTCAGCCGATCGATCCGAACGGGCTGAACGGCGCTTCGCGACCCTATCAATACAGGACCGTGCGGTATGCCTTCCGTTACGACGCGCCGCCGAAGGCCTTGCAGTTGCGCCTGAGTTCGGCCTCTTCGCACGTTAACGGCAATGTGACGACGGTGGTCAGCGTTCGAGAGGACGCGGTGGCCTACGTCGGCAACGTCGATTTCGAAATACGCCAGGCCGGGCGATCGCAGTTCCGGATTGCCACGCCGGAGTGGCTGGGCGCCGACGTCGAATGGCGCGGCGAGCAGATCCGGCAGATTCGTTCGCAGGTCGAAGGCGACAGGCGTGTTTGGGACATTGAATTGCAGCAGCCGGTGCGTCAGAATTACGGATTGCAGTTGATGCAGACGTTGCCGCTCTCGGATGATGGAACGGTGCCGGCCGCCTTCATTCGGCCTTTGGATGCGGAGCGGCTGCGCAGCCACGTGGTTCTCGAAAACATGACGCCGGACGAAGTCGCCGCGACGACGACCAACGGCGTGACGCCGATTTCAATCGCCGAAACGCCGGGCGATCTGGCCGAGCCGGTGCGGCGCCAGGCCGTCGGAGCCTATCGCGCGACGGACGACGCGACCCTGGTCTGGCAACGCCGGGTGCGCGAGCAGGAAAGCAGCCTTCGCGCGAGCATCAGTCTGGCCGACCTGACCACGGTCATCCATGCCGACGGGCGATATCGCACCCGGGCGGTCTACAATATTCGCAACCTGACGCTGCAATTCCTCGAATTGGAGCTTCCGCCGGATAGCCGGATCTGGTCGGTGCATGTCTCCGATCAACCGGTGCATCCGGCGAAGATTTCGCGCGCCGGGCGGACGGTCACGTTGCTGCCGCTCGAAAAG
>JAEWUR010000072.1 GCA_023397045.1 Planctomycetota bacterium | reverse complement strand
AAACGCCAACGGCGTGATCACCACCTGGGCCGACGTCCTGGCCGAAGTGCCCGGCGGCGTCGTTGCGAACAGCACCAAAGAACTCGACCAGGCCGGCCGCCTCATTCGTCGAAGCACGACCGAATTGGTCGACTATGGCACGGAGCCGGAACCCGACCGGATCGGTCCTCTAGGCCGCAAGCGCCCCCAGCGCCATCGAACGAAAACGCCTTCGTACTAGCGCGGCGTCTCGCGCAGAAAACGTCGGTGGAGCGTGTGCCGCTGCCAAATTGGTTGCTGTTGCCGAAAGATTGGGCGGACCCTACGTGTTTTCCGCAACGGAGACGCATTGGCCGGCAGGCGGTTAGTGCGGGCCGCGCATCAATCCGGGCGCCTGTCGCTCGATGACGGCAAAAAGTTGCTCAGGCTGCAGCTTGTTATGCTCCGCAATTTCCATCAACGAGTCGGCCGGATCGTGAACGGCGACGCCTTCTTTCTTAAGATTCGCGACCAGATCGTTGGTCGTTTGGTTCGCCAGGGCGGCGATCTGATTCACGCTCATTCGGCCAAGCTGTGCCGGCCCGCCGTGAGTGTCCAGCAGGCCGGAGCCGACCGTCAGCGCGATGATGGCCAGGGCGAGTGCCAATTCCCATTTTTGGTTCAGCCGTTGCTTGGTTCGATCCCAAAGATAGTTCCAATAGACCTTCCAATTCAGCCAAAGATGGACCACGCCGGCGATTAGAAGCAAGAGCGATGTGAAGATATGTATGTGTTTCCACGCACCCTTGCCTATCCCGAAGGTCTGAGGGGAATGGGAAAGCCAAAGAACGAGCCCAGTAACGACAACGACAAGAAAGGCGAGGCTCAACAAGATCGAGACAAAGCCGCGCACTCGAAAACTGGACATGGATCGACTCCTTCTTATTTTTCTGCGGAGAGTCTCTTGGGATGGTCGCCGTTTGGCGACGAGCACCGTGGAATATGCGCCTACGATAGCAGGAAAGGCATATTCTCTCTAGAAGAAAACGTGCGATGGTCAGATAATATTGCATGAAATAATTGACAATCTACCTCTCGTGGGTACAATGCGCACGCTGAAGGTCTGTCGCCGTAACGTGCTTGGCCTTATCCTTTTCTACAACACAACCCCCCGCTCGGAGGAAGCTGCTTATGTCAGAGGCGAAATCCGGTCAAATCGTCAATGTGATGAAAGAAGCGAGGTTGTTTCCCCCACCCAAGGAGTTTGCAGCCAAAGCTCGCATTGGTTCGTTGGAGGAGTATGAGAAACTGTGGAACGAGGCGAACCGCGACCTCGAAGGTTTTTGGGGTAAGCTGGCCAAAGAGATCCATTGGTTCAAACCGTTTACGAAGGTCCTCGATTGGAACGAGCCGTTTGCCCAATGGTTCGTCGGCGGCCAAACGAACGTTTCCTACAACTGTCTGGACGCCCACTTGAGCACGGCACGTCGCAACAAGGCCGCGTTGATTTGGGAAGGCGAGCCCGGCGACGTGCGCGTGTACACCTACGAGATGCTGCACCGCGAGGTGTGCAAGTTCGCCAATGTGCTGAAGAAGCAAGGAATCAAAAAGGGCGACGTCGTGACGATGTACATGCCGATGGTGCCCGAGTTGGCCATCGCCATGTTGGCCTGCGCCCGAATCGGTGCGGTCCACTCGGTGGTCTTTGGCGGATTCGCGGCCGAGGCCATTGCCGATCGCAACAACGACGCATCGGCCAAGATGGTCATCACGGCCGATGCCGGATGGCGCCGCGGCAAGCAGGTCCCGCTGAAGGCCAACGTCGATGCCGCTCTGGAGAAGTCGAAGACCGTCGAAAAATGCATCGTCTTCAAGCGGACCGGCTGCGATGTGACGATGGAGGGAGGCCGCGACTTCTGGTGGCACGACCTGATGGCCGACGCCTCGGGCGATTGTCCCGCCGAGCCGCTCGACAGCGAAACGCCGCTATTCATCCTCTACACGAGCGGTTCGACCGGCAAGCCGAAAGGCATCAAGCACACGACGGCCGGCTACAACCTCTATGCCAAGAAGACGACCGAGTGGGTGTTCGACATCCGCGACGACGACGTCTACTGGTGTACGGCCGATATCGGCTGGATCACCGGGCATACCTACATCGTCTACGGCCCATTGACGGCCGGCGCGACGTCGTTCATGTACGAAGGCTCGCCCGACACGCCGCACCAAGGCCGGTGGTGGGAGATGATCGAGAAGTACAAGATCAACATTCTCTATACCGCCCCGACAGCCATTCGGACGTTCATCAAGTGGGGTGACGAATGGGTGGACAAGTATGACATCAGCAGCCTGCGCCTGCTCGGCACCGTCGGCGAAGGGATCAATCCCGAAGCGTGGATGTGGTATCACCGAAAGATCGGCGGCGAGCGCTGCCCGATCGTCGACACCTGGTGGCAAACCGAGACCGGGGGGATCATGATGACGCCGTTGCCCGGCGCGATTGCGACGAAGCCCGGAAGCTGCACCAAGCCGCTGCCCGGCATCGTGCCCGAGATCGTCGGCGAAGATCGCAAACCGGTGCCTGTCGGATCGGGCGGTTGGCTGACGATCACACGGCCCTGGCCCTCGATGCTTCGCGGCATCTGGGGCGACGACGATCGCTTCAAGGCCCAATACTGGTCGGATGTGCCCGGCAAGTACCTTTGCGGCGACAACGCGCGATGCGATGAAGACGGCTACTACTGGATCATGGGCCGAATCGACGACGTGTTGAACGTGTCGGGCCACCGGTTGAGCACGATCGAGATCGAGAGCGCGCTGGTCAGCCACGACGCGGTGGCCGAAGCGGCCGCCGTCGGCCGCCCGCACGACATCAAGGGCGAGGCCGTTTCGGTGTTCGTCACCTTGGCAGGCGGGTTCGATCCGTCCGAGGAATTGCGGAAGGAGTTGAAAAACCACGTCCGCAAGGAGATCGGCGCATTGGCCGTGCCCGACGACATCCACTTCACCTCGTCGCTGCCGAAGACCCGCAGCGGCAAGATCATGCGGCGTTTGCTGCGCGATATTGCCGCAGGACGCGAGACCCTGGGCGACACGTCGACGCTGGAAGACTACAGCGTCCTGGCCCGGCTCCGGACGGAAGACGAGTAATCGCGAAGAAAAACTCTGCCCCTCTCTCCTCTCCCGCTCGGTGGGAGAGGGGCAGGGGACGAGGGCGGCGAGTCCTGGGCTAATATCAGTGTCAGCTTTTCAGACCCAGTGAAAAACTCACACCAGGATTGATCCAGCAGAACGCCGTTCGTCTGAAAATCGTTCTCGATGCATTTGCCGTTTGCATACTTTCGCTCAAGCTGAATCACTTTTCGGAAAAAATCCAAGCCCAGCAGCGCCGGTTCGCCGCCGTGCCAGTTGAAAGTAACCGTGTCTTCCTCTTGGCCGGCGATGTATTCGCAAACGAACCGTTCGAGCAGGTCATCCGAAATTCGTCCTGAGCTGTTCGCCTTGCAGCGGTAATAGCAATAGGCGCAGTCGAAATTGCACGTAGAGCCGATCGGCTTGACGACAACGTGAAACGAACGGGGATAATTCTCGGGCTGGTCGGTCATGTGGAAACGTTCTCGAAAATGCGGGCACGCCCCACCGCTCGATTCAGCACGCGGTAGGCATGTCCCCCGCTGGCAACTCACAATCGTCGTGGCATGGGCGATAACTCATCACCCTTCGTCGATCCTGTCAAGAATAAAAACGCCCGGCCCCTGGTAATCTTCCTATTCACCTTTATTCTCATCCGCCCCCTTTATTCCTACCGACTCCTGCCTCCCGCCCTCTGATACGTTTTTGACCTCCTCACTAACGAGGCTCGTTTCCGTCCACACAAATCGCTTCACGCCGTCAACGGCAATAGTGAAGAAATCGACATCTTCTTCCTGCTGGAAATAGAGCGACAAATCGTCATACTGACAGATTACGAATTGAATGTCCTTCGCATCGATCGAAACAGGATCGGAAATTGCCGGGCCAGTCAGGCCCCAGGGTATTCCGTCCGGGACGCGAACTTTCAGTTCTTGAAAACGACCGGCATTTTTCCAATCGTCAACCACGCCTTCATAGGAAGTGAGAAACGAGACGTACCCAATGGCGGGACCTCTACCGAAGCCGGATGGCCGGTTCTGAGTTGGGGTAACCGCCTGGGACGGCAGATTCATCCAGTTTTCGTTGTACTTATTTCCGATCCGTTGCTCAGTCCACCTCGCGGCGCGATCGTAGACAAAGAGATGAAAACCGTTTGTTTCTGTGACGACCTCATTACCCTTGCCATCCACATCAATGCGAACGATCTTTGAGTTATGCCTTCGCAGTTCCGCATAAAGGCTGCGTAGTGCAGAAATCATCCGAGGAGTAACACCCTTAATCTCCATTCGCTCGAAGCCTGCGTAGCCACCGAACGCAGCAGAATCAGGCGGATGCGAGTATGAAAGAACCAGATTTCCTTCGTTCGCTGGAAGGCATTTCAAGAACACGCTTGTCAATTCCGCATGAAAAAAGGCATCGCCAGGCATAAATGCAATATCCGCGTGAGCGATGGCATGTGCATCGAAGCCCACGAGCCAAAGGG
>JAEWUR010000571.1 GCA_023397045.1 Planctomycetota bacterium | reverse complement strand
AATTGAACGCTTCCGACCAGGAGTTGCTCCAACTGCGGTACGACGATACGCTCAGCACGCTCCAGATCGCCGCCAAGGTCCAACGAAGCGCCGGCGCGATTCGCAAGGCCCTGTTCCGCATTCGGGCTTCTCTGTCGCGTTGCATCGAACGACGCTTGGACCGGGAGGCGCAACCATGAGAACCGACTGCCCTCCGAACGACGACCTCGTTCAGCTCATCTCGGCACTGATCGACGACAGCCTGAGCGAGCACGATCACGTCCGGCTTTGCCGAATGCTGGCCGACGACCCGACGTTGCGAGGCGAATACTACCGGCAAGTTCGGATGCATGCGCAACTGATGTGGAATAGCCATCCGGCCCCCGATGTTCCGGGATTCGAGGGCGATTTCGCGCTGCCGGCCAACGTGTTGCCGTCGGTCGATTCGATGCCGCTCGTCGGTAGCCCGCCGGTTCAAGCGGCCGCCTCGACGTTCTCGTTTTTGCGTTCCAGCCTTACGTCGACCGATCTGGTGGCAGGCTGGCCCATGGCCTACCTGATTGCCGCGGTGGTTTGCAGCTTCGGACTGCTCGTCGCATCGCTTTCCTACCGATCGTTGCCCTCGCAGGTCGCCGATTCTCGGCCCGTCGAGGAGGTGCGCGAGGTTGCCGCGCCGATCGCGACCGCATGGATCACCGGCATGGAGCATTGCGTATTCGACGAACCTCGAATCAACGCGAAGTCCCAGCCTGCCCAACGCAAAGTCTTCGCCCTGCAATCCGCTTTTGCCGTCGGCGACCGAATCGCTCTGTCGTCGGGCTTGTTGGAGGTCACCTATCGCACCGGGGCCAAGGTGCTGCTGCAAGGACCCGTTCGGTACGAAGTGAACTCCGACCAGGGTGGTCTACTGTCGCTTGGCCGACTCACCGCGCTGGTGGAAAACAAGACAGCGAGCGGCGAGCATGCAGCGGGCGGCGGGCAATCGGCAGATTCTCGTCCCGGACTTTTCTCGATTGAAACGCCGACGGCCATCGTCACGGACCTTGGGACGGAGTTTGGCGTGGAAGTCGACCGGCAGGGCACGACTATCTCACACGTTTACCGCGGCTCGGTGCGAGTGCAGGGAACTGCGACGCACGGAGCGGTGGGGCCCGCGGAAAGAATCTTGCATGAAGACGAGTCCGTCTGCGTGGAACGCCGTGGAGAGGGCGCAACGATCACGATACTTGGCGCCTTGTCGCCTTCTCATTTCGTGCGCGATATTCCGAATCGTACCACCAGCAACCAAGTCAAGGTTTTCGATTTGGTCGATGTCGTCGCCGGCGGGAACGGTTTTTCGGGAAAGCGAAACGCCGGCATCGATCCGAGCAATGGTCAGGTTCGTGATTCGCTGCAGAAACCGGCACTCACCGAGAAAGTCTATGTGGTTGGCGACCGGCAGTACCATCGCGTGAGTTCGCTGCCGCTCGTCGATGGCGTGCTCATCCCGGATGGCAGCCTCGGTCGCGTGCAGGTTGACTCCGGAGGAGACGTTTTCGACGGGTTTCCAGCGACTTCCAATCAGACATACGGCTATCTCTGGGCGGGCGGCGTACTGAGCGCCGGCCCCCCGAACATCCCAACGGTCTTGGGTAATGTTGATTACGCGGCGGCCGAGCATGGCGTATTGTATCTTCCATCAAACCAGGCAATCACCTTCAGCCTTGACGCGATTCGTCGCGCAAATCCAGCCTGGAAAGTGACTCGCTTTCGCGCCGTCGCGGGCAACACGGAAACGGCGCCGGCCGGAGATAAGACGGTTTGGGCCGATCTCTGGGTGTTGGTCGACGGCGAAAAGCGTTTTCGTCGTCGCGAAATCAGCTCCTATAGCGGGGCTTTTCCGATCGTCGTCCATTTGAGCGATAACGATCATTTCCTGACCTTGGCAAGCACGGACGGCGGCAACGGCATCGATTGGGATTGGGTCCTCTTCGGTGATCCGCGGCTAGAACTGGCAACACTCCGCGAGGCCGATGGAATCGACCGGCAACGGCCTGCCGACGGGGCGGCGAGGTGAAGCGTCCACTATGCCATTTTCGAGGGAGCGACCCATAACGAGCGAGAATGGTCCGATTGGAGATGAATGTGCGAGTGAGTATGGCGTGTTTTTTTCAACCCTTTGTTCTGGAGAGTTCTATCATGAGAACGCAAAAGAGTATCGTAGCGGCCTTGTTCGTTGTTTGTGGCATGGCGATGGCAGCGGGATCGGCAAACGCCTCGGTCTGGATCTCCGATCCAAACCTGCTGGCCGGACAGGAGGTCATTCTCAATTGGGGCATCAACCCGCAATATGCCACGGATTTGGACGGAACCGCGGCGCTGTTTGACGCTGGGAACCCGGTGCAACAAATGGTCGTGCGGGGCTTCAATGCCTCGGTCGATACGATCCGGCTTTGGGCCGACACCTACGGCGAGGTGCCCTTGCAGGTCTCGATCTGGAGTTCGACCAACGCCAACAGTTCCCTGACGGGCGCGGACCTTAGCGCCACAGGCGACACGGCCGCCCATTTTGAGACACTGTTGGCCGGCGGCTCAACTCCGGCAACACTGGGGGTCGGCGCATTCACCACGGGAGCCAACCCGGGCTGGGCTCAGGCCGGATATATAGACTTCGCCGTGAATGCCCCCGCGGGCACACAGAGCCTCTATCTCAATTTTTACGGAGGAAACAGTCGCAACGGCAACACCGGCGGCGCGGCTGTTGTCGAAGTGCAGGCGTTCGGCACAATTACCACGCCCGAACCGTCCACTTTTGCACTGCTGTCGTGCGGATTGATCGGTCTGTTGTGCTACGCTTGGCGGAAACGACGGCAGTAATGCTTCGTCGAGGCAATGGTTTCGGACTGGGAGGGAGGCGAGTCGCTCGGGACGATCTCGTCCCCCACCCAGTCCGAAACCCGCAAGTATGACAGTGAATCCTAACGGTGTGTCGAGAAGGAGAGAGGCAATGGGTATTGTGAAGCCGCGCGGCCGGTGTGTCGCCAAACTACTGCTGGTGTTGACACTGGCGGGATCGCAGCCAACCTGGACGATGGCCGTCGAGTTTCGCGACTTCTTCGGCGCCAACAACTTCGCGCATGACGTCAATGACTACGCTGCGCCGCTTTGGAGCACGTCACTGTCGATGGGGCGGCGGGACTTCCTTTGGAGTCTCGCCGAGCCTTCGCACGGCACCTATGACGATGCCTACATCCAGTCCTACATTGCGGGACTCATCGCAACGGGCCAATCGCGCGGCGTTTCGTTCCTGCCGATTCTGGACTATAACGCCAACTGGTCGTGGGATCCAAACGGGGGCACCTATTACGACAGCCCTGATGGGCTTGAAAGCGGCCCCTACGGACATGCGGCGACAAAGTACGTGATGACGCCATTGGGCAACAATCAGTTCCAGTCGACCACCTACAAGTGGCGTTCGTTTCTGGGAATGGGAATATGGTTGGAGGACTCCCAAAGCACGCTCGAAGGAAACATCCGTTTTCCACTCGCTGCGAACCATGTCAACGATTGGACCAATTTCGTCCGACACACCGTCAACGCAATGAAACCGTACGGCGTCGAATACTACCAAGTCTGGAACGAGGCCTATCCAACAAGTTCCTTCTGGTACGGTGGACTCGACACCTACATGCAGCGAGTCCATTTGCCTGCCGCACAGGCAATCCGCGATGCCGGCGGCAAGGTCGTGTACGGAGGGTGGCCCGCGGGGCTGTCCGGCATGAACGTAACGAAGTACATTCAGATGTTGGATGCCAACGATGCTTGGGCAAGCATCGATGCCCTGGACATTCACTACTACAGTCTGAGCGACCTGCAAACGCTCTACGACGCCGCCGCAGCGCGTGGCTACGCGAACATCGGCATCTGGCAGACGGAATATGGATTCACCACTGCGGCCGGGACCATCGGCAACGTGAATCCGCGTTTTCTGAACTGGGCTCTCAATCATGGCGCGGCTGAGGATCCCAACCGGTATAAGATGATCTGGTTCGGCTTCGAGTCGGTCCCCGAGTTCGGAACCGATCGATGCCTTTATACGGGAACGACCCTAAGCAACCACGGGGTCAGTCTTTCAACACTTGGGGAGATATTGGGCGGAGAAAACCTGCGGCTGCTCGATGGAGTAGTCAACAGCAGGAACTGGACGGCCAACCTCAGCGAAACGTCCGACAGCATCGAATCGTTCCAGGTTGATGGTCGCGACGTCATTGCAATTCACACCGGTGAAACCTCGGGGCAGGTGACGCTGACGATACCTGGATTCGCGGATCATGATTTGGATAGCTTGCACGTTTGGAGAGTCGACCAGGCCGGGTATCGCGAAGACTTGGCTGGTTGGTTCTCAATCTCCGGGGATAGCCTCGTCGTCCCGGTCAACATTGCCGACAATCTGCTGAGTCCCGTTAAGACGTGGGACCTCGGCGGCAGCATCAACACGTTCTACGTGGTTGTCACGGTGCCCGAACCGTCCCAATATGTGGCGTTGTGTAGCGGGTTTTTTTGCGTCGGGCTGGTCGGGATCTTCAGACGCATTGCACGACGAAAGAACAGGGCGGGAACGATATGACGGCAACGCACGAGCGACGTTCGCATGCCGGTGTATTCCTCGAAGGTGATGCACCGATTTCCAGGAGATGACCCATGCACCGCGAAAAAAAACGCGACCACGAACCAGCCATGAGAACCATTACGGCATCGCAGTTTCGCTTGGTTCAGGCAACCATTCTACTCGCGTGTGCCGTTCTGCACACCGGCGCGGCCTCGGCCGACGACCTCATGCTCGGTCACTTAAAAATGAACAAGATTCTGTTCCTCGGCAACAGCATCACGCTGCATGGGCCGTATATTACGTGGCTGCCCGACGCACACTGGGGCATGGCGGCCAGCGAGGAATCGAAGGATTACGTCCATCTGCTCACGCAACGAATCAGCACGACGGCCGGCGGCCCGATCGAGGTCGCGGCGACCGATCCGCTGCCCGATCGATGGTTCGAAGGCGATCCGCTGCCCAACTACAGCGGCAACATCATCAATATCGCGGATATTTTCGAACGAAACTACGCCACGTGGGACAACGCACGGATTCAGAACCAACTGGATGCGAAGCCGGACTTGGTCGTGCTGCAATTCGGCGAGAATATGGAAGGCGGCACCATGGAACAATTCTCGACGGCGCTCAACGAACTGCTGGACGGATTGAAGGCCGCCAGCGATCCGCAGATCGTCGTGACGAGTTTCATCATCGGCTCGAACCCGGCGATCGACGAGATCAAACGCCAAGCGTGCGCCGCCGATCCGGCGCATCGCGTGTTCGTCGATCTTGTCGGGAAGACCGACCTGTCGGGCGTGGCCGGCCATCCGAACGATGCCGGGATGCAGACC
>JAEWUR010000545.1 GCA_023397045.1 Planctomycetota bacterium | reverse complement strand
GCCTTCAACCGCTCCTCGATGTTCGGCAGCGTATTCAATTCGTCCTTCAATGCCGCCAAACGCGATTCCAACGGGGCGATCTGTCCGGCGTTGGCGTCGAGAGCGAATCGAACTTGTTGGATTTCCGATTCCGTGTCCGCAATGCGTTGGGCCTCGAAATTGTCGATCAATCCGAGTTGTGATGTCGTGCGGTCGGCGATCCGCTCGATTTCGTTCTGGCTGAAAATGTCGGCCTTGAAGACGCCGCCCGATCGAAGCGTCACTTCGGTAGGTTTGCCATCGGCGGCATGCCATCTAATCAACTTGGGCCCGATTATGCGGTCAACGGTTCCCAGATGGTTTCGGCAGGACATTTTGGGATCTGCCAACAGACGGATCATCTCTACGCCACTTTTAAGAGCATCATGTCCCCAGAGCCGGGCGATAGTCTTGGGCCCGCCCCGGGAAGCAACATGATTGCGCCTGGTTATCCGCCAATCTGCCGGTGCCTGGGCGTCGTCGATCCCGACAACCATGTGACGCTAATCGAAAGACTCCGGCAGCCGCAGCGGTTCAAGTTGCACGAGCCGCTCTACGAGTGTGGATCGGCCGAAGCCCAGGTCATGGGCCGGTCCGGGCTTGTTTACGGCACCTGTGGCGACTACGCCCCAAGCATCGTGTCAGACACGCTCGGTGCTGTTGCTCAAAGCCCGTTGGCCTTACGCGACTCCAAAACCGGAAAACTGTTCATTCCCGCCGGGCAGTGCCTCAATGCCCGATACGCCCACGGGCCCGGGGATTTTTGGGAAGTGCTTGACCTGAGCGAGTGTTCGTGCGGATTGCAGGGAAGTCTTTCATCCCAATCCGGCAGTTCCTCCGAATCGTCGCATTCCGCCAGCGGATCCTTTAGCGTCAGCGCGTCGGCCTCCGCAAGCAGTTCCCATTCCGACAGCCAATCCGCGTCAGCCAGCGGATCCGACGGAAGCGACGGTTCCGATGGGGATACAAGCGCCAGCGACTCTCAGCAAAGTGGTTCCCAGCCAAGCGGGTCGGAACCGAGCGGCTCACAGGGGAGCGGTTCCGGGGGCGGGTTTACCGGCGAGATCGACCTCGTCAATGCCGTCTGGTGCGACGAGAACAAGATTAAATATTCGACGCTGACCCTGTCGTTCCAAAACGGATTGCTGATGGGGGTGGGCTGATACCATGGGTAGAATCTTTGAAGTCGAGGGAGATTGTTGTTGCCGAAGCTCATCATCGAGCTCCAGTAGCTCTTCGTCTAGCTCGTCCAGTTCCAGCAGTTCCTCGTCGAGCAGTTCTTCGAGCGAGTCGTCGTCCTCGCAAAGCAGTTCGCCCTCCTGCCCATCGAGCAGCTCTTCCTCCAGCTCGAGCAGTTCGTCATCCTCCAGCAGTTCATCGTCATCGACTTCTTCCCACAGTGACTCGTCGTCGGCGCAAATGCCTCCCGAATACGACGCCCCGCTCGTTGATCGTGTACGTCGACGGTTTTGTACCCAACGCCGGTGGACCGCCAGAACCCTGTGCGGCAATGAGCGGAGCCTATGAATGTGCCCAGGTCGAGCCATGCCGTTGGCTCTGCATGGTCGAGCGGCCTCCGTTCGGCACGATGAAAATCAATATCTACACGTATCCGAACGCAAACGCGGTCGTGTGTATCGTCCAGTTGCTGAATCCCGGCGGCACTCTGTACGGCGGCTGCGGATATCGTAAAACCCTTTCGACCGGCGTCGTCGATTGCATGGCTGACTTGGCCGGACGATATGGGATCGATCCGTTGACGGGCTGTGCCGGTTGGTGCTCGGGATTTGGTGCAACCATCCTCGTTGAGACGTATCCATGAATTGCGACTTCGCGACAACGAAAGAACCGGGTGGGCGGTTTCGGCACACATGCCAGCGGTGCGGGAAGGTTCGCGTCGTCAGGTCGGACGTTTTTTTCTCGACGTGCGGCGACGAAGCGGCTGTAGACGACGCAAAGGATGCTACTTTGTTGCATCCATCGCTTTCCAAACAGGAGGTCTTCAGTGTCGCCAACAAGACACGACGCACGCGCGAGGAGGAAGATGCCTGCATTGCCGTGTGCCACACGTGCGAGCACTGCACGCCTCCCTATGGCTATTGCAGGCTGCTGACCGGCTGCCACATCGGCCCCCAACACCTCAAGATGCTCATGATGGGCGATTGTCCTCAGAAGAAATGGCCGACATGGCCCGGCAAGGACGTGCCGCAGAGTACTGTAACGCAGGATACCAACAACGTTTTTCGGCGTCCCGAGCGTGCCAGCCCGGCCGAGCAGGAACGTCGCAAGTCGATCTGCCTCGCCTGCGAGGACTGGACGACCGAGGCACCGACCGGCTGCCGGCGGATGAAGGAGTGTGACCGTCGCGACAAATGGCTGATGGAAGCCCGTTGGCGTACGGCCAATGCCACGTGCCTTCGGACGTGCAGCCGTCTGCCAAACAAATGGAGCAAAGAAACAGTCGTGACCGCCGTAAAGGAAATGAACATGCCGCTGACACCAGACCAACTCAAAGACTATTTCGACC
>JAEWUR010000529.1 GCA_023397045.1 Planctomycetota bacterium | reverse complement strand
TCCCATTCCAAACGACTTGATCGCAGAAGGGAGTCACTTCCTCGAAGAGGACTTCCATGCCCGGCTGCTCGGCGAACGTCCTGATTTCGGTCTCGATCGCATCGTCGCGGAGCAGGTCGTCGCTGTGCAAAATCCGGATCAGTCCGCCGCTGGCATGCTGAAGTCCTTGGTTCGTGTTGGCTGCCTGGTAGAGCCGTGGGCGCGTGAAGAGATATTGCGTCGACACGCCTGCCCATTTGCGGAATGCGGCGGTCGCCTCGCGAATGGCCTTCCGATCGGTCTCGTCGGCCGAATCGTCGGTGACGATGACCTCGAAATCCTTTCGCGTCTGCTGTGCGAGACTTGCGAAGGTCTCGTGCAACAGATCGACCCGCCCCGATGTCGGGACGATCACCGACATGGCCGGGCCGCATTGCTTGGAAACGTCGGCCGCAAGGTCTTCGACCGGACCGAGGGTAACGGAACCCGAAAGAGCGCTCCTGTCTCGATATACCATGGGATCATCCATCGAATTGGGAAGGGGGGCCAACTCCGCGACGCCGCAACCATGCGCCGGACTCAACAAACCAACGTCGAACTCGTCCGTCGGGACTATCATGGCCGCCCCTGCATTTCGTGTTGTTACGGTAACCATCGCTGCCTTCTTGCCGCGCCAACGTCATGCGGCCCGGGCGAAACCGTTGATTCGATGATTCAGAACCATGTCGTGGAAGATGGCCAGATCTTCCGGAGTGCCGAGGCCGTACATGCCGGCGTACTCGCGTCCGACGTTGTAAAGACACAGCCGCGCGCCCGAGGCAAGCATCTCGTTATAGGCCGGGGCAACATAGAATTCGTTGTTCACGCGAAGGTTCTTCGCAATCATCCTTTCGGCCGCGGCAACGAAATCTCGCCCTCGGCGATAGTTGTAAATTCCCACGGTCGCCTCGTTCGAAACGACCTGCTTCTCGACGACTTCGCACGGCCTGCCCTCCGAATCGAATCGCACGTAGGACCATTTCGGATGGTCGGCCCACATGGTCATGATCATGCCGTCGGCCTGCTGCCGATCCATCGATGCAAGGTAATCGTCGATATCGAGTTCGACATACTGGTCGCTGTTGGCGATCATCATCGGATTGTCGTCGTCGATCAACGTCTTCGCGGTCAACACCGTGCAGGCCGCGCCTTCGGTGATGCCGTCGAGCATCGCGATTTTGCAGCCGGGCGCCCATTGCCGCAGAAGCACGTCGAGGCGATGTTGCGCCACGGCCGCCCGCTGAACGATGAAAATGAAACGGTGCGGCATCGACGGCCGAACGTTGTCGATCACGACCTGGACCATCGGCCGCCCAAACACCGGAATCAGCGGCTTCGGCAGCGTGAATCCGGCCTTTTGGAAGCGTGAGCCGCCGCCGGCCATCGGGATCACAATGTTCAACACTTCACGCCGCATCGACAAGATATTTGTCATTCGTAGCCCCCGGTAATTTGACAACCACGTTGATCGAGTCGGCCAGCGCGCGAAAGTCCGTCGCGTCGCCCGGCTCCAGAACAATGATATCGCCGGCCTTCCACGTCCCGCCCGCCATTTCGACCTCGCCGCTGACGACGACCGTGATCTCGGTCGCAATCCGATGGTAGTGTGCCGCTTCACGGTCGCCTGCCCGATAGCGCTTCACGGCAACTTCAACGTCGGTCGTGTTGAAAAGCGTCGGCAGAAAACTGCCCACGAACCAGCCGCCCTTCATGTCGTCCAGCTTGGCGGAACGAACCGTCATGATTCGATTCTCTCGTGAACGTGATTCTGCAATGACAGTTCCATCGCCGTCGGACCAATCAGGCGGCACGCCCCAGCGCCGATTCGCGGTCCACCCCGTCGCACTGTTCGATTCGGGCCATGATCGCGTCGAAATACACGTCGTCCGGGTTGCGAACGACCATGACGTTGGCGCCCGACGCGGTGGCGGCGGCGATTCCGTTTTCGTTGTCCTCGATCACGAGACAATCTCGCGGCGCGACCCCGAATCGCGCGATCGCCGTCTGATAGATCTCCGGCGACGGCTTTGAACACGTGACGTCCTCGTTTGAAAGCGTGAAGTCCAGCAACGACGCCAGGCCCGCCCGGTCCATCATCAGGTCGACCGTCGATCGGATCGAGTTCGACGCCAACGCCAAACCATAGCCCAATGACCTCAGTTTTCGCAGCGTTTTCTGGTGCACCGGGCAAGGCTTGCAGAGCGAACTGGCCAACTCGGCCGTATAGGCCTGCTTCAGTCGGTTGATCGAACTGTGAAGTTCGCGCGAAAGACCTCGCATTTCCGATAATTTCTCCAGCTTCACGCGAGTCGGAAGCCCGTCAAAGATCGCCAAGTGTTCCTCATGCCCGATGTGGAAACCAAACTGTCCCAACGCCATGTTCAACGCCCTATAATGCCACTCCCGGGCGTCAATCAGTACGCCGTCCATGTCAAAAACTAAGGCACGAATCACGACAACCCCCCCATTTGCCATTCGATTGGGCCAAACAAACGGCCCCCTATGATCCGGTATTTTAGGGTTGTATCGGCATTTTGCGTTGTGCAGGAAAAGTAGACTTTACCGCATATGTAGAACTTCAGCGGCGCAATCACACACCCAACATGTGGGTGTTTGCGCCATTTCGAGGCGATTCTGTGAGATTAGCACAAAGAAATGGCCTTGCGGCAGGTCTGCCATTGCGTTCTTAACGCCATCACAGACCAAACGTCTCGCGCGCCTCGTGTGGGAGATCCGTACAGAGCATCATGCCCTGGGAATCGCCAAGCCCGGCGTCCTTGAGCCGCTTCCACAACGGCCGGTGGTCACGGCCGTGCAATTCGGACGAGACGACGCAGACCTTCTTGCCATTGCCCAGGTGTTGCTCGATGTCGGCCGTCGAATACCACTCGGTAGAAAACGCGTCGAGCCAGATTCCGGCGGCCTTCTCATACAACGAAGGAACCGGCTCGTATTCGCTCTGTCGCATGAAAACCGGGATGCCGATGTCAAAATAGGCAAGCGTATCGGGAATGGACATGTCAAACACAAAGACCGACGGAACGCCCGAACATCGCAACGCCGCCGCGATCGAGTCGTGCAACCCATCGGCCTTGATATTCAGGGCGAGCGTCGGGCGATTCTCCGACCGGGAATGGATTGCCAGAAAATCTGCGAAGGTCATCTCTGCGCCACCAGGCGGATTATGCGAGATGACAAGCGTGCCGCAGCAATCGCGCACGTCGGTCTCCACGCCAAATCCATGATCGAACGCACGTTGGAACGCAACCGCAGTGTTTTTCTCCTCGGCCGACGTCCAGAATCCCCGGTGGGCGATCATTTCCATTTGGTTTTTCATGGCGATATGCAATGACTTGTGGAAAAATCGCATCAGATCCATCGAATGTCCTCGCATCGCGTCGTCGTTCAGGCAACAGACCGCCGTCGATTTTTCCATTGGTGCCAAAGCCGTCGCGCCGCCCGCAACAAGGGCAACGCACACAACCACAACCCTCGTTTGACTTGTTGCCGGCGCGATAGCAACCGCTTTCCCGACTGGCCGCAATAGCGGGCGTACATCAACAGCCAATCGGTGTGACCGTAGAGCGTGATCCAGTCGCGCCATGTCACGCGGTGCGCAAGGCATCGCATCTTCAGTTGCCGCGGTTCGAGCAAGATCAAATTGTTCGCGCACGTCAATTCCGTCAACTCGACGGCCTCGTGGGCATAGTCGTGGCTGTGTTCGAAATCGAGCGTTCCGTATTTCCGCAAAAAGGCGGTCCAAATGTACTGTTCCGGCACGTATCGGCAAAGATTCGTCGGCACGGCGTCCGGCGTCGGTCGCGGCCGATGTTCAAACCATCGCGATGTCTCCGGCTCCGGCGCCAAGGGAATGTCCCACAAGCGGATCATGTCGTCGCGCAGCCCGAAAAAGAGCCAGTCGCCCGGGTGAAATGGAAACCAACACAACGACCTGGGGTTCCTGGCATAGACCGAGCAGTTGATCAACCGTTCGTCGAAGATCCGCCAACGGTCGCAGCGATGCGGATACGCCCCGAAATGCGAGAGCCACTCGGAACCCTCAAGCAGCAAATCGCTGCGCACTTTGAGAGCGAAACGGCGGCTTGCCGCCCGCAAACCGTTGCGCGTCGTGACGATCTGCCGATTCACGTTGTTCCAGATGTGCAGTGCGTCGTTCTGCAACAGCGCCCCGGGATCATCGTTTTCGACAAGCACGTCGTGGCGAAGCCCCTGAACCTCGCCGCCGCGATAGGTCGACAACACGATCTCGGCGCCCGGCAGCGACTGCCGAACGCTTTCGATGCATCGGCGCGTGAACTGGCCGGCAGCCTCCGTCCGGGAGCCCCCGATAATCGGCCCCTGGATTATCACCGACACGTCGCTGGGATCGATGCGCATGGCGTTTCTGACGGAAGACCGGACTGTAACACCGTGTTACGCCCAAAGGAGATTGCCCCCCAGCTTCCGAGTGGGTTTATACCCATTGAACAATGCACGGTCAAGATGGATCCGTGACCGGGCGCCTGCACCCATCGAGATCGGTTCTTACTCGACCTCGACGTGCTCTGAACTAACGACGAGGTCGTGTTGGTCGACCAAATTGAAATAATAGACCCTAACGCCGGGTGGCAACGTGGCGGTTGCTCGGCCGGCCGTTGCATCGACATCCGCGGCAATGGTCTCCCAGTTGCGATCCTGCCACGGGCCGGTCTGGCACGTGCAATTCAGCTCGGCGCGTACCAGGGGCGTGCCAGCTTCAAACGCAACCCACGCCTGCCGATCGTCGCGACCTTGTCCGGTGATCTCCGCCAGCGGCGGCCCTTCGCGAAGCCAATGGTCGGCAAATGCCAGAATCTCGGCCGGGTTCTCGCCGGCGCCGCCGTGCCCATGCGGCATGCGCAGACGAATGCAGAGCGTGTGCGTTCCTTGCGTCGCACGATACGATTTTTGGAGCGAGTCCATTGGGAACGCGAAATCGTTAGAACCCGTTACCCAAAGCATCGGCATTGCGCTATGCCGCAACCAGACCGATGGATCCCATCGACCGAGCCATTGGGAGGACCGGTCGGGTCCCATCTTCTCGAACTCGGGAAGCCAGACCGAGTTGTCGCCGAGGAATCCGCATCCGTAGACGGGCACGGCGAATCGAAAGCGGTCGTCAACGCCCGACGCGATGCAGGTCAGGTATCCGCCCCACGATATTCCGGTGATGCCGATCCGTTCGGGATCGACGCCCGGCAACGATCGCAGCAGCGAATGGGCCAAGATCACGTCGGCAACGGCATGGTACGTCCATTGGTCGTCAACCGGCTCGTCCACCTGATCGAAACCGCCCCACCCCGGCGGCCCGCCGGCGCTGTCGCGCTGCCAATTGTCGTAAGAACCGATCGGCACGCATCCACACGTATCCATTGCAATGGCCGCATAGCCGCGCGAGTTCCATAGCCGCACCCATTCGTCGAACGCCGTGCCGCCGCCACCGTGGACCAAAACCATTCCCGGTACCTTCGTTCCAGGTTGAACCGAGGGAACGCCATAGTACGCAAACGCCCGGGTCGGCCGGTTGCGCCAAGGCAACGACTCGTAAAATATTGAGGTCACGTCCTTCGCGACGAGAGCATCGGCCGGAAACGTCCGTGGCGTCTGGCCAAGCCGATCCCTATCCCATCGCGGACCGTTCTCGACCGGGTTTTGCGGCGTCTTTTCCGGCTCCTGTGCCCAAACGCAAACCGACACACCCATTGGGAGCAAAATCAGCAGTCGCAAAGACCTCAATGCGATGGTGGCGGCAATCGAATGCGTTCTCACGGCAGGTCTCACTAGGATGCAGTCGGTAGGAA
>JAEWUR010000511.1 GCA_023397045.1 Planctomycetota bacterium | reverse complement strand
GTATTCGGAGGAACGACGACATCGAGCTCGAATCGTCCCGCTTCGCGCCGCCAGGATGTTTCGATGCGGCCTGCCGGAGAGTCAAAGGACGCCTTCGCCCATGTCAAACGCGGATCGCTGGTTTTTGGTGGAGCGACGACAAATCGCCGAAAGCCTGAGACGTCCGGGGCAAGACGGATGCCGGCGACGCCGTCGATCAACCACGCCCCGACATAGAGATACGAACTGTGCATCAGCGAGTGACCGGGGCGATCTTTTTCCCAGGCTTCCCATAGGGTGGTTGCGTTGCTGGCTCGCATGAATCCCCAGCCGGGATAGTCTTCTTGAAGCGTCATTGCCAACAGGAGATCGTTACGGCCCATCTCACGGAGAAGTTTGAACAGGAGGGCTCCGCCGGTAACGCCTGCGCCGATATGACCTTGGCATGTTGTCAAGATTTCCTGCTCAAGACGTTGAATGACAGCGGGACGGGCCTCGGATGGCGGCACGTCGGCCAACAGGGCTGCCGCTAGATAGGCCATCTTACCGTTGGCATAGCTATTGTCATCGGGGTGGAAGAACTTGGAGTGAATCGCCGCCCGAACCTGTTCGGCGCGGCGACGCCATTGGTCTGCTTCGTCGGAACGGCCAATCACATCGGCAATTCGCGCGGCGACCGTCATGTTGTAAACCCAGTAGCAACTATTGAAACACGAGGTCTCCGGCGAATCGTTGTTCACGTCCTGCGCACCCGGCCAAAGCCAGTCGCCGAGAAAATCCCATGTGCCTCCGTAACGAACCAGCAGATCGCCTTGGGATTTCGAGTCGAGAAAGGCAAGCCAGCGTTGGATGGTCGGAAAACTCTCTTCGAGCAGTCGATCGTCGTTGTAATGCCGATACATCAACCAAGGCAGCGTGACGCAGTAGCCTCCCCAGGCCGGACCGCCGCCGCCGAAATAGGTGGGCGCCGTCTGCGGCATGATTCCATCGCCGAGCAATCGCCCGCTGCCCGGCGTGCCGTGCTGGCTCGGATCATTCAAGTTCTGCCAAAGCGGTTCGCGGCCTTGCACGTCGCGCCAGTCCTGAGCCCATTTCGCATAGAAAGCCGCGAGCCCATAGTGAAACATCCCGGTCTCCGTCGTGCAATGGGCGTCACCTCCATAGCCAAACCGCTCGCGTTGGGGACAATCCACAACATAGCCGCCAAGCGACAGGTTTTCGAAAGTCCAAAGGGCCGTCGACGAAATCCAGTTGAGCAGCGGATTGGAGCATTCAAACCGGGTGACTGGGCTATAATCAGTTCGCACGAGCCAGCCGCGAACGTCTTCCTTCCGCAACGGCTCGTCAACGCCGCGAATGGTGATCCAACGGCCGGCGCTGTAGTTGAACCGATTTCGGAACGTTCCCGCGCCCTTCGGCCCGATGATGTAGGCGCTCCGATTTCGGAAGGTCATCGACTCGTTCTCTCGCTCCGAAAACTCGAATTCCACGCGTTGCCCCGATTTTCCACGAACGTTGATCTCGGTCCAGCCCGCGAAATTCACGCCCATGTCGCACCGCCACGTTCCGTCCGATTGACGCGCGACATCAATCGCCGGGACTTCCTTGACAAGCCGGTTCGGTTCGACCATCTGGGCCGAGATATTCAGTCTTGGATGAAAGACCGCCGCGGCCGGCCACGCCGAATCATCGAACTCGGGCTTGCACCAGTCGGGCTGATCGAGGTTGGCGTCGTATTCTTCGCCGCCGTAGTTGCCAAACTCCCACGTCCCAAGAAGGCGATTCGGGCTGGGATGCGTTTTCCACGACCCGTCGGTGGTGATTCGCATCGCCTTGCCGGCGGCAAATTCGACGTCGCCTTGCGCAATCACGATCGGCGCGCGCGGCTTGTCATCGGTCATGTACGGAGCGAAAATCGACCATGACGCCCCCAGCCAAATTCCGAACGCATTGCGGCCCGGAACAAGCAGATCCGTGACGTCGTAAGCGACATAACGGGCACGCTTGCTGTTGTCCGTGGCACACGGTTCGAGCACGGCGTCTCCCGCTTTCCGGCCGTTGACATGCAACTCGTGGTAACCGACGGAAGCAACATAAACCATGGCGCGGCGCGGCTTCGCCGGCAGGACAAAAACTTTGCGCAGCCAAGGATCGCGAATGTCATTGTCTGGAGGTGGAGAGCCCGGCTTCGGCTGGAACCGCGCGTCGGCTCCAATCCATTCCCCGGTCCAATCGGCCGCATCGAGCGGGCCGATCGACCAGCGCGCCGGTTCGCTCCACGACGAAACAACGCCGTTTTCGTCCTTGACTCGCACTTTCCAAAAACAAGACATGCCCGGCACGAGTCGCTTGCCGGCGTAGACGATTTGGCTGGTGGAATCGGATTCGACCCATCCCGAATTCCACAGATTTCCTTGAGGCCGCGAAACCAACGGCTCGCTGGTGGCGACGAGGATTTGATAGGCCGACTGCTTCTGGCCGTAGCCCTCGGCGTTCGATGCGCGTAGACGCCATTCAAGTCGGGGCCGCGGCTGGTCAATCCCCTGCGGATTCTCGCGATACTCACATCGAAGCATCTCGGGCTGAATTGAACATTCGGGCCCCGCGGCGTTAAGCACGCTCCCACCACACGCCAGCATCACCGCCAGCAGAAACCGGCCCATTGCCCGAAGATCGGCCTTCGAGGTTGCATGCGATAGGGCTGCTACAACCGTCTCGGTCGCCCTGTCCCATAACATGCCGCATGGCGAAACGATCACAGCGATTGCATTCGCCATATCTTGGACCCCGCTAACAGAACGCTACTGTTGTTCTCCGACCTTCATTGTACCAGAAAATCAAAGCCCGCCACAGCCGCGTCCGCGCGTTTGCAGGATCATTCAGAGCACGGGCGGGCCTCGGCGGAAACCGCCGGCCAGCAGGCTCAAAACCAACAACACCAGGAATACGAAAAACAAGATTTTCGCGATTCCGGCTGCCGCGACATACACTCCCGTGAAGCCAAAGAACCCCGCGATCAACGCGATCACGAGAAAAACGAGTGTCCAGTACAACATGGCAACATTCCTTTCGTGTTCAGGGAACTAGGGAACCGAAGGAATTGTACCCGGTGAGGCAAGGACGCTTGTCGTGCCGTTTTTCGCACAACGGATTACCAAATGCCCTACGGCCTGGGACGCTTCGACTCGGGCATGGGGCGAGTC
>JAEWUR010000437.1 GCA_023397045.1 Planctomycetota bacterium | reverse complement strand
GGTTCTACTTGTATCCCACGGCCCAGCCGTTCTGGATCAGCGCCGCCACGCTACGGCGTGATTTGGCCAGGGTGCGCGAAGAACTCGATCCGCTCCACCGAGAGCCTTCGCTCGACCAGATGGTGTTGATCGGCCACAGCATGGGCGGTCTGCTCTCGCGCATGCAGACGGTGCAGAGCCGCGACGATTACTGGCGGCTGGCCAGCAATCAGCCGTTCCAACAAATCAAGGCCGATAACGAGATGAAGGAGAAGTTGGGCGAGACCTATTTCTTCCAACCCAATCCGTCGATCCGTCGGGTCGTCACCATCGGCACGCCGCTCCATGGCAGTTCGTTCTCGAACCAGACGACGCAATGGCTGCTGGAAAAACTGATCCGGCTGCCGGGAACGATCGTCAGCAGCCAGCAGAAACTCTTCCGCGACAACCAGGGCGCGTTTCCCGACGGTTCGTTGGTTCGGGTGGAGACGAGCATCGACTCGCTCTCGCCCAGCGAACCGATCTTCCCGGTGTTGCTTGCAAGCCGGCGCCCGCCGTGGGTGACGTATCACAACATCGTCGGCGTTCTGCCCGAACAATGGTGGCTGTCGAAATTGGCCGAGACGGGCGATGGCGTCGTATCGCGTGAAAGCGCCCACGACGACAACGCGGTCAGCGAGATCACGGTGCCGGCCGACCATACGACCGTCCACGCGCATCCGGCCGCGGTATTGGAAGTGCGCCGCATCCTGCTGGAACACTTGGCCGATCTCGAAGGCCGTTCGGCCGAAGGTCTGGCCAGCCGAACCCCAGCCGTTCCGCCCGGCGGCTATTCCATCCGCTAAACCGTCCGGTAGCCACTGTTGAAGAGCATCGACAGACCGCAATCGGGAGCGTGGTGCCCGCTATACCTTTCGTGAAACCGCTTTAATTCTCCGAGATGGCCCCTTGAACGGTGGCCCCCTTCACTTTTTCGAATACCGCTCCTAGAATTCCATGATTCCCCTATCGGGCCTCAGAAATAAAGGAGCGACCCATGGAAAAGGTTCTGCACATTGTGGCAAGTCCTCGCGACGAGTCGTATTCCACGCGTCTGGCCGAGGCATTTTTTGAGTCCTATCGCCACCTGCGTCCGAACGACGTCGTCGAGACGCTGGACGTCTTTCGGGACGACATCCCCTCGTTCTCGGCGCCCGCCGCGAAAGCCAAATACACGGTCATGGTTGGCAAGACTCCCCGCGACAGTGACGAGGCGGCCTGGCAGCCCGTCCTCCAATCGATCGACCATTTCAAGAGTTTCGATAAGTATGTGCTGTCGTGTCCGATGTGGAATTTCGGCATCCCCTACCGGCTGAAACAATATATCGATGTGATCGTGCAACCATCGCTGACGGTCGCCTTTTCGCCGGCGACCGGCTACTCGGGGCTCGTGACCGGCCGACCGCTGTTGCTCCTTTTGGCGCGAGGCGGCGTCTACCCGTCGGGCAATCCTTTAGAGACGTTCGATTTCCAGGAGACGTACCTGCGCAGCATTTTCGGATTCATCGGCTTCACCGACATCCGAACGGTCGTGATCCAGGGCGTATTGCAGAAGAAGCCGGAACAGGTCGAGGCCGATATGCAGCACGCGATCAAACTGGCCCAAGACGCCGCCGGGGAATTTGCCGGCGAGGTTGCGTTTCGCGACACCGTCAAGCCCGATGACGTTCAGCGATCGCCGGTCGCCTGACACGGCGCAACCGTGAACCGCAGGCTATGCGGCTTGTTGCCCGGCAACGTATATTCCGGATGCGTCTTGGCGCCCCATGAGTCGTCACCGCCAACGCCGTGCAACTTGGCATCGACGGAGACCGTGACGAAATCGCGTCGCGGCAGTTCATGGGGGTGTTTCGCGTTAAGCAAATCGCTAAGCGTGAAGGGCAGCGTACTGAAACTCACCGGCTCGCCATCGGCGGCAATCTTGATGCCGTTGCCCTGGTCGTTCGTAACGGTAAACCAGCGGGTGTCGGTGCGATTGCCCGTATCCTGCGAACGAACGTACGGAAACCACATCTGTTCGACCGGCGATCGGTACAGGGCAATCTCGCCGCCGGTTTTCCGGTCGCAATAGGTTTCCTGCGGCCCTCGTCCATACCACTGAACCTGATCGTATTGCTTGGGCATGGCGAACGTCATGCCGAAACGCGGCAGCAGGAAGAGATCGCCTTTGCCGGGTTGGTAGCCGGCGTCGACGTTCAGCGCGCCGTCGGGCCGAACGAGATAAGCAAGCGTGAGCGTCGAGCCTTCGCCGACCGGGACTGCCAAGGTCGCCTGAACCTGTACGGCATCGCCTTGCCTTTCGGCGCGGATCGATTGGACCGTCAGATGCTCGGCCGCATCGATCCACGGCCCCCAGTCTTTGCGCCAAATGTCTACCGCGCGTTGATTGTCGTTGGGGACCTTGAAGAAATTGAATGCCAATGGACCGGCCAGCATCTCTTGCCCTGCGAACGTCAACGATGTGACGGCGGCCGTGTTTCGATCGATGGCGAGAGATGTCCCCGAGGACTCGATGACAAAACCATTGGCGGTTTCCCGTAGTTTCGCCACCGAACTGTCTGCGGCGGACGCCATCTCTTGCGAGATGCCGGGGCCGCTGAGTGCCAGTTGATCCCACGCCACGACATGGCCCTGTTCTGCCCAAGGGGTGTCGTTTGGTAGCCGAAAATAGAGCGTCAACAAATGCTCGCCCGCACCATCGGCAGTCGCCGGAGTGGGAATATCGAGGCTGTGTTGTGGCGCAACGTCGAGTCGGCCGAGGTTGCCTTTCCGGATTTCCTTCCCGTCGCAGCGCAGCACCCAGGAGCAGTCGAACTGGTCGAGATTCGTGAAGAAGAACTTGTTCTTGATCTTCAGCGTCCTGTTCTCCGCATCGCCGAGCAGAACCTTGACGTTCTGGTAGACTTTTTTGACTTCCCAGATATGCGGATTGGGAATGCGGTCGGGGTGAACCAATCCGTTGCAGCAGAAGTTGGCGTCGTTTGGCACGTCGCCGAAATCGCCGCCGTTGGCGAAAAACGTTTTCTCAGGCTCGTTCGGCTGCGGCTTGTTCAGCCCCTGGTCGACCCAATCCCAGATGAAGCCGCCCTGCAACAGCCGGTGCGACTCGATCACGTCCCAGTAGTCCTGGAAATTGCCGACGCTATTTCCCATCGCGTGCGCATACTCGCATAGCACCAGCGGCCGATATTTGCCGGGCCACGTGGCGTAGGCCGTCAACTGCTCGATTCGGTGATACATCGGGCAGACG
>JAEWUR010000395.1 GCA_023397045.1 Planctomycetota bacterium | reverse complement strand
ATTCGACGTCTCCTCGCTGGATATCCAGCAGGTGGCGAAGCACGGCCATGGCCTCGTCGGTCTTGCCAAGCTGCTTCAGTTGGGCGACCTGAAAACGGATGAGATGGGTAACGATCTCGGGCGTGGTTTCGTGGGGCGCCGAGGCCAGCAGTTTCTGCTCGTCGTCGACGATCTTGTTCCAATCGGCGACGGCGGCGTCGGGATCGTCCGCGAGGCGCGTCCAGGCCAAAATCCATTGGGCGCCCGGCCGATTGCTGCCATCGAGGGCTTTGCGCACCGTTTCGACCGTTGCCGCGTCGGGCGACTTGGCGTCGGTACGGCTGTTGAGCAGTGTGGAAGCCGCGATTTTCGAGAGCAGCGGCGATCGTTCAAACCGCACCAAGCGACACAGGGCGGCAATGCCCTGGCCGTCGGGCAGACCGGCCAACGCCCGCATCTTCGCCTCGCGGGCGGCGGCGGCGTCGAATTCGTAGTCGCGCAGGCAGTTCTTGACCTCGGGCGGGTCGCCGTCGGCGGTCCATTCGACGCGCATCAGCCGCAACAGATACCTCGCCCGGGCGGCGATTTCGAGGTCGTCGCTGGTCGACGCCTCGGTCAGGGCATCGAACGCCTCGAAGCCCATTTTGGCGAGATCGTCTTGCGCTTGTTGACGGACGTAATAGTCGCGGTCGCCAAGTTGTTTCACCAGATCGGCCGCGCTTTTGGCAGAGGCTGGCGGCCCATCACTTGCGATGCAGCGGACAGCGGCGAAAACCAAGGCGAATGCGAGTGCCGTTCCGACGATTCGTGAGGGTCGATGTCTCATATCGCCAAGAATACCAAAAAACAGTGGCGGAAAGAAGCGTGGCCGCACGGAAAAACCACCGCTGTCATGTTTGGGATCACTTGTTGGGGCGGGTCAAAACGAACCGGGGGCCATCAGCCCCCGGTTGTTCCAATGGATCCAAACTCGCGGGCCCGCGTTCAAGGCAGCACGGCTCGGACGGTATTGCGAATCGGCCGGCCCGGGATGTAGACCTTTCCTGCCGGACCGATGACCACCGGGCGTCCAACCACCACGGGCATCGGAGCGACGACGGGAGCGGCCATCACCGGCGAGTACGTTACGTATGGAGCAGGGTAGGCGTAGACTGGGGCGGGGGCGTAATAGCGGTACCCGACCACCGGACCAGCGTACCAGCCGGCAAACGCCGTTGAACCGCAAAGCAGGACCAACGCGACGGCAATGATCAAGCTCTTCATGATTTGCATTCCTTTCGAAACGAGGTTCCGGAACGTTTGCGTTGTGCGGTGGGAATATGCTTGTTTTTCCGGTCGATGAATTATAGGTCACGAACCCCCGGTGGGCAACCATCGGGCTTTTTGCCGCGAAATCGAGCATCCGAGCTGTCTTCCGTTCTCTAAATAACCTTTCACGATTCTGGGAATTGGAAAATCCGCCGCCACCCCTTGGGAGGCGGCTCCAAGCGGGCGCAAAGCTCCCAGGATCACGCAAGGCCATTTAGTCCGTGAGCTTGGCCATCGTGGCGACCAGGTCCTTGACGGCGTCGACGCTTTTCTGGAAGGCCGCGCGTTCGGATTCGCTCATTTCGACTTCGATGATCTTCTCGACGCCGCCGGCGCCGAGGATGACGGGGACGCCGACGTAATAGCCGCCGACGCCGTACTCGCGGTCGCAATAGGCCGCACAGGGGATCAGGCGTTTCTTGTCGCGGACGATGGCTTCGACCATTTGAGCCGAGGCGGCCGACGGGGCATAGTAGGCGCTGCCGGTCTTCAGCAGCGAGACGATCTCGGCGCCGCCGTCGCGGGTGCGCTGGATCAACTCTTCGAGCCGATTGGGCGGGATGAGTTGCGTGACGGGGATGCCGCCGACGCACGAGCAACTGGGCAGCGGGACCATCGTATCGCCGTGGCCGCCAAGCAGCATGGCCGAAACGTCCTCGACGCTGACGCCAAGTTCCAGGGCAATGAACGTGCGGAATCGGGCGGTGTCGAGCACGCCGGCTTGGCCGATGACGCGCTGCGGCTCGAAGCCGGTGACTTGCATCGCGCGCTGGACCATCGCGTCCAGCGGATTGCTGACGACGATGATCACGGCATGCGGGCTGGTTTTCTGGATTTCCTGGGCGACCGAGCCGACGATCCGAGCGTTAGTCTGAAGGAGGTCGTCGCGGCTCATGCCGGGCTTTCGGGGAATGCCGGCCGTGATGACGACGACGTCGCTTCCGACCGTGTCGGCGTAGTCGGTCGTGCCGGTGATCTGCGCGTCATAGCCCATGATCGGCCCGGCTTGGGCTAGATCGAGCGATTTGCCTTGGGGCATGGTGCCGGTTTGGGGGATGTCGACCAGGACAATGTCGCCGAGTTCGGCTGCCGCACACCAATGGGCCGTCGTCGCGCCGACGTTGCCGGCGCCAATGATGCTGATCTTCGCGCGTCTCATCAAAGGGACTCCAGGAGAAAACAGGGATCGGGACAGGGAATCGATGGCCGGATGGTTTGCGGCAAGGCGTAGATTATGTGCGGAAACGAGGATTTTTCCAAGCCCCGGGGTGACGGTTGTCGCTGTGACTGAATTGCAGGAACAAAGGGAAACCAGTTTTCGTGCATCAAGAAAAAAAGAACGGCCCGCAAAAACCGTTGTTTCGCGGGCCATCTTTGCTGTTTTTGGGTTGCCGAGTGGCAGGTAATCAACGTAAGATCAACCGCTCCGGAAAACCTCTCGCCGCATAAACATATCGAGGGTCAGGTTTTCGCCGCATCGTCTAGATTTGTTCGGTTGCAGCTACTCTTGCTCCCTCTGTAATGGAATCGGCGTCACGTGGAAGCCGCCGAATGATTTGACCCAGAGTGCGCTGGTGCAGCTGGCGCACCCTATTCTGCGATGCCACCCTCTTGAGGCATTTCTCTAGATGTCGGCGATATATCTCCTTGTCTAACATCATCTTCTTCTCCTTTCACACTTGATTCTATCTTTCGAGGCAAGGACAAAAACTCAACGGTTGCCTCATCATCGTCAAGAACTCCATCGGCCCAGGGGCGAATTAATCTTGCCAAAGCGAGCTCATTTTGGTTTGGTTCTCGCACTAATGGCTGAAGCAACTCAGTTGCCTCTTCCTTATCTATTACGAAGCCGTGCGACGGGTAGTTCTTGATTAACGCCTCTAATACCCCGTGGTTTACCCCATGTTTCGTTGTTAGCCTTCTTCCGTATTCTTCGCCAATTAGCATGGCGCGTGATATCTCTCCAAAACGCATTGGGTCGATTTGTTGAAAAATGGGAGCAAATAAACCGGTTGTGAGGGATGCCGCGATTTCTAAAGCAGTCCTTGTGGTGATTTGTAGGTTACTTCTGAAGCGAAGCGCCAAAAAGTACTTCTCAAGGGCGTCTAATGCTTGCTCACAAAGGGCGGTTATGGCTTGCGAAGGTGTCAGTCCTGAAATCTGCTCTGCCAGTGCATCAGGTTTTGAAAGTTGAACATCGAGTGGGCCAAGTTCAGCAGACTCGCACATGACGACTTCATCGGCACCAATAGCTATAAGGGTGCCCGCACTTTTGCACCATGAAAGCACAAATACAGAAAACCGCCCTGTTGAGTATGTACGTTGCAGGCACCGTGCAATGCGATATGCTGAATCGGGGTCACCGCCACTCGTCGTCAGCAAAAACGAGACGTTAGGGTGGTTGCGAAAGCTTTCAACCAAGCTGAATAACCGTTGATATCCAGACCGCCTAATCGGCCCCGCGTAAAGGATGACGTCTGCGTCGGCTTGTTCCGCCAGCGCCGCGATGCACTCCTCGATGGAGTTTGGTTGCTCATGATCACATTGAGAC
>JAEWUR010000374.1 GCA_023397045.1 Planctomycetota bacterium | reverse complement strand
GAATTGTCGCGGGAGGGCCGACAATGAGCGACTCAATCCACCGATTTGCCGAGTTAGATTTGCTAATGAGCAGTTTGTGCGAGGGGACCCTCGACGATGCCGGGATGAAGCGGCTGGATGAAATGCTCGAAGACGATGTGGATTCCTTATCACACTACGTGGAGTATATCGACCTCTACACTATCTTAGCTCGACAGCCTGCCTTGTGGGCAAATGAAGATGCTATGCAACAAGGGGTGGCCGGGAAGACGGATAGCATAGCGGTGTCGCACGACACCTCTGGAAGTGAAGATAATATTCCGTTGAGTGGAGTAGACGTAATCCGACCTTCCCGAAATGCGTCATGCACCGTCTTTGATCAGCCTTTACGACCTATTGTTCCTTCGTGTTACACCCTGTCCCAGGCCACCCTCACCTACCTCTCCTCCGGCTGGCCGCTGGCGTATTTGATCGCGACGGTGATTTTTGGGATTGGCGCCGTCATTGGCACTTTCATTCACGTTTCCCACCCAACACAAGTTGCTCTTGAATCCTCTTCCGTGGCCAATGACCGAGTGGCAGCAATGGCGACCTCGCAACAGGTTGGCCAAATTACCGGGATGGTTGATTGCAGGTGGGCTGGGACAGATCCAGTTTCTCGTGAAGTGGCGTTGGGGGCGTCGTATAGGCTCGCCTCGGGTTTGGTGGAAATCACTTATAACACTGGGGCCAAGGTGATCTTGCAGGGGCCCGTGAATTATAAGGTCGACTCCAGAAATAGCGGCGTTCTTGGGCTGGGCAAACTGACAGCGTGTCTAGACGGGGGGCAGGCGGAAGCGGAGAGCCGAACAAAGACTATGACGCCACGATTCATGGTTACAACGCCCAATGCCGTTATTACCGACTTGGGTACGGAGTTTGGCGTTGAAGTAGACAAGCAGCACAACACGGTGACTCACGTATTTCGCGGATCGGTCAAGGTGCAGCGCCGTGGCGACGACGGTAGACCGAAGGGTGATGCACGGGTATTGCGCGCGGACGAGACGGTGAGGGTCGATCGCCATGATGGAAAAAACGATCTCGTCGTTCTGCACTCGTTCTCTCCATCGCAATTCGTCCGTCGGGTTCCCGAAACAGCCAGTCAAGGCGTCAAGGTATTGGATCTGGTCGACGTGGTGGCTGGCGGCGACGGTTTCGGCGCGGCACGCGATCGCGGTATTGATCCGAAGACAGGCCGCTTGACCGCTGATTATCGAGGGTTGAATCCCAAACGGCCCGGCTGGGGGCGTTGGAGTGACAATAAGTATCAACGAGTCGAGGAAATGCCGTTTGTCGCAGGCGTATTCATTCCACACAGCCACAAAGGGCCTGTGCAACTCGATTCAGCGGGAAATCTGTTCGGTGACTTCGTGACCGGTGAAACCAACACGACCGGTTGCATCTGGGCGGGCAGCTTCATACCGGCCGATTCCGAAAAACGCACGATCCTCCACGGCATCGACTATGCTTCGTCCGGCCATGGATTGCTTTCGATGCACGCCAACCAGGGCATCACATTCGATCTGGAAGCCATCCGCCGTGCCAATCCGGGTTACAGGCTCGCACGTTTTCGCGCCGTGGCTGCCGACCCGGAGATCGAATCGCGGAATGGGAAGCTGGTCTCGGCAGATGTGTTTGTATTTGTCGATGGCGAAGTGCGATTTCGTCGCCGCGAAATCAACAACTACAACAATGCGATGCCGCTCGTGGTGCCGCTCGACGATAACGACCAATTCTTGACGCTTGCGACCACCGATGGCGGGAACGTGATCAACGACGATTGGACCATGTTTGGCGATCCACGATTGGAGCTTGAGAAAACACTGACATCGGAGCAGTAAAGGGGCATTGCAGAGAGTTCTTTTTTTGTGCTGTCCGGTCACGTAGCCGGGCACAATGCGTTTTTGTTCACCTTCAAGATTGATGGGAGACATGCAATGAGAAGCGTTACCGTGAGTCTGTTTGTGATGGGATTGGTGTTAGTCGGTCTGACCGGAATGGCGCATGCCGAAACTGTCATTATCCCAATTGAAAATGCAACGTTCGATACGGATTTCAGCGGCTGGGAGCCTGCCTCGGGCACCTCCGCGGTCCTCTGGTCAGGCTCCGATAGCGGCGCCGACGCCGAACACCCGTCCACGTCCGACGGCGGCTTCGCCAATGTGAAGGGCGGCACTTCCGGCAGAATGATGCGGCAATGGCCTCTCAACGAGACCGTGATGGTTGCCCAGGGAACTTACACCTTGACCTTCGATGCGTCCAATCAGGAAAACGACGAAGCCAAGGACAGTGAAGTGCTCGGGATGCTGCAATTCTACGATGGCTCGGCAACCGGTTCACTCGCGGACGAGACGTTCACGCTGTCAGGCACCACTTATGCTGTATGGGACACCTACACCGTGACGTATGTTGCCCTCCCCGGCGATCCCCACATCGGACAGCAATTGGGCGTCTACTTTTCCGGCGGGGATGGTCTGAGCCGCTATAGCGGAGTCGATAACATCTCGCTAACATATTCAGAGACAATACCGGAACCGAATAGTATGATTATTTTTACGATCGGTCTATTTGGTTTGCTGGCGTATGCCTGGCGGAAGCGGAAATTGTCTTGAGTAGCAATGTTTGATCCGTTATCCGGATGGATATGCTCCCTGCCCTCCATTTGCCGATCGCCGACCGGTCGGCAAATGGGGCAGGACTCTCTAGGAATGCCTATAAGGCAAATACCCGGTTGGTTAGGAAGATGGGCCGGCTTTGATAGCTCTTGTTTGTCCGCATTGGATCGGAAAAACAGCGAGGGGTGCTGTTCGTATGTGTCGGGCGAACATACGAAGTCAATGGTTTGAATCATTACGGGAGGAGTATGCGCGGCGAAAGGGGGGATAGAAAACACTTTCCTTGCTGCGGGGGCTGTTAACGCACGTTATTGCGTACACTCCCTAAAATAATCATAAGGAAGGAACCATGACACAGATCAATCCAGTACGATCCATTGTTTGCGTCACGATTGTTTGTTTCGCATGTGTGAATGCCGCTTCCGTGGGTTTCGCACAGGGCCTCAAAGCCTTTCCAACGGCGGAAGGGTTCGGTGCGAATGCGGTCGGTGGACGCGGGGGGGATGTTTACCACGTCTTAAAC
>JAEWUR010000356.1 GCA_023397045.1 Planctomycetota bacterium | reverse complement strand
GGCCATGGCGCTTGGGCTCACTCGCGAGCAACGCCTGGCACTCCGCGATCTCCAACGGCAGATCAACCAGCAAATCAAAGACTTCGTCGAGGAAGCCCGGGGACTGCCGATTGATGAGCGCAACGCGATGAAAAAGGAATTTTTCAAAAAAATGGAACAGGTCCGGGTCGAGATGACGCAAAAAGGCCTGGAAATCCTGACCGAGGAGCAACGCGAAAAGCTCGACAAGATGGAAGGCAAGAAGCTCAAATTCGCCACGGTTCCCTCGGACTCGTGATAATGCAGCGAATTTAGGCAAGTTACCGACAGCCCCCCCCCTCCCCAGAGTCCACTCGGACGGCAGCTCGCCTCGATGGTAGAAAAAAAGGCGAAATTGGCCCCTATCTTCCTTATGCCGGTCGGATGCTATATAATGATTCCTCGTTGGGGTGGCGATGTTCGGTCCCTCAGCTCCTTCCGAGGGGCCAAACGGGGTCACACTGCGTTTCGCGGTAGCGGCGTTTTTGCGATGCGGCTCTTCGATTGCGGTTGATTTGCTCCCCTCGCGCGTTTTGATTGGGTGTTCCGTTCACGGAAGGGGAGGATGAACGGCGCAACCCGATCGCTTTTGTTTTTACGTTTCTGTTTTTTGAGGAGTGGCGAATATGCCGCAGGGTACGATCAAGAAGCTGATCATGGACAAGGGTTTTGGTTTCATTCAAGGAGAGCGTGGAGAACTGTTCTTCCATCACTCCGCTCTGGATGGAATCACCATCGAAGAGCTTCGCGAAGGCCAAAAAGTCGACTTCGAGGAAGGACGCGGACCGAAGGGTCCTCGTGCAGAGAACGTCAAGCCCGCCTAAGCTTGAAGTTCCGATCGATCACCTATTGATTCCGAGGTTGCCATTGGCCCGCGAAGCGGTCCCTTGACAACCTTGGACCCAATGAGATCATGCCCCCGGAAAGATTTCTCTCCGGGGGTTTTCGTTTCTTGACTACCGATTACGAAACCGCGCCGACTCGTTGCGCTCCATCGTGATCCAGTCGACCAACGTCTCGGCGGCGCCTTCAAGATCGATCTTCTCGGCATCCTTGTTCCATCGCCACTTCACTTCGAGCTTGCCTTCCTTCAGGCCGCGCTCGCCAATCACCACGCGCAACGGAATCCCGATCAGGTCGGCGTCCTTGAACTTCACGCCCGCGCGGCAGTCGCGGTCGTCGAGCAGAACGTCGACGCCGGCGGCCGTTAGCCGATCGTGCAGTTCCTTGGCCACCGCCATCGACGGTTCGTCGGGCACTTTGACCAGCGTCAACACGACCTCATACGGAGCGACCGACATGGGCCAGATGATTCCATCCTTGTCGTGGTTCGTCTCGATCAGTCCGGCAACGATTCGATTCACGCCGATGCCGTAACAGCCCATGATGATCGGCTTGAGTTGCTCGTCGGCGTCAAGAAACTTCGCGCCGAGCGCCTCCGTATACTTGGTGCCGAGTTTGAAAACGTGTCCAACCTCGATCGCATGCCGCAGGGCGAGCTTGGCGCTGCACCGAGGGCAGGGATCGCCGTCGACCGCGTTGCGCAGATCGGCGAACTGTTCGACCTCGAAATCGCGGCCCAGGTTGACGCCGGTCAGATGGGCGTCGACTTCGTTGGCTCCAACGACTGCGTTGACCATGCATTGAATATCCCGGTCGGCCAGTATCGGAATCTTCTCCTTCATGCCCACCGGACCCGAAAATCCAACCGCCGCGCCGGTCACTTTTTGGATCACGTCGGGCGGGGCGAGTTCGAGCTTCGCGGCCTTTCGGGCGCGGCGAATCTTGCCTTCGTTCGCGTCGCGGTCACCGCGGATCAACACGGCGATCGGCTGGCCGTCGGCCAGATAGATCAACGTCTTGATCAACTCTTGCGGTTGGCATTTCAGAAACGCCGAGACCTGATCGATCGTGCTTGCCCCGGGCGTCGACACCTTCTGCATTTCGGCCTGCGGCAGCGCCGGCGGCTTGCAGTTGCGCGAGCCGATCTCGGCCTTCTCCTGGTTGGCCGCATAGCCGCACGACTTGCAGTGCAATACGCTGTCCTCGCCGTTGTCGGCGGGAATCATGAACTCGTGGCTGGCGTCGCCGCCGATCGGTCCGCTCTCGGCCTCGACCGGCAAAAAGTCCAACCCGCATCGCGTGAAGATCCGGCAGTAGGCGTCGTACATCCGATCGTACGTCTCGTTGAGCGACTCCAGCGACGGGTTGAAGCTGTAGGCGTCCTTCATCAGGAACTCGCTCGTGCGCAACACGCCGAACCGCGGCCGCTCTTCATTGCGGAACTTGCTCGTAATCTGATACAGCGTGATCGGCATCTGGCGATAGCTGTTGATCTGGCGCGAGACCAAGTCGGTCACGATTTCTTCATGCGTCGGACCAAGCACCACGTTGATCTTTCGGCCCGGTCGATTGAGCGTCAACTGGATCAGCACGTCGCCAAACGCTCCGACGCGGCCCGTCTGCTCCCAAAGTCCTCGCGGCGAGATCGACGGCATGGCCAATTCGACGGCCCCGGCGGCATCCATCTCCTCGCGCACGATGCGTTCGGCCTTCTGCAACGCCTTCAAACCGAGCGGCAGATACGTGTAGGCCCCGGCCATCACTTGGTTGATCATGCCGGCGCGAAGCATCAGCACGTGGCTAGGGATCTCCGCCCCTTCGGGCGTTTCTTTCATCGTCGGAATCAGCGTGCGAGTCCAGTACATGGTAGTGGTCAGGGACTAGGGGGCAGGGGCTAGAAATTGGTAGGCCGCTATTGTAGGAGAAAACCAGGAGTGGGGGAAGAGGAAGAGAATGCGGAATGGTGAATGCTGAATCCTTGCTCTCA
>JAEWUR010000303.1 GCA_023397045.1 Planctomycetota bacterium | reverse complement strand
CGACGGTTTTTGGACTATGCGTGCGGCGCGCGGGCGAAAGCGTTGTTCTCGATCAGTCCGTCGTGGGCCGAATTGCCGGGCTGTCTGTCGGTCAGCTACGAGAAGTTGGTCGAAGATACGGCCGGCCAATTATCGGCGCTCTGCAATGCGATTTGTCCGGCGCCGGCCGAGGCGATTCGGTATGCGGTCGACGCGAACACGATGGAGAAGCAGCGTGGTTTGGTCTCGAATCAGCATTTTTGGCAGGGCCGGCCCGGTCACTGGAAGCGATTTCTCACGTCGCGCGAGGCTTCGCGCATTGCCGAGGCCCAGAGACGCTATTGCGAGGCGTTCGGCTACGCGGCGGACGCGGATTCTGAATTGACCGATCAGGAGGCCGACGCGAACTGGTATTCGCAGGAGTTCGCGTCGCTTCGCGAGGAGTGCCGGATTGCGCGATCGCAGACGCTGAAGGCGTTGGACGACCTTCGGAAACTCGGCCCGCTGAGCGAGGCCGTGCACGAGTTGAAGGTTGAGGCGGAGACGTCGCTTGGCCATCGGTTGCGTCATCTGCCCGCAGTCCAGAAGCTCCGGCGCGGGGCAGGACGACTGATCCGCGGGATCAGGGGGACGGCGAAGAATTGCGAGGAGGAGGGTCCGGTGAGCGATTCGTAGCGACTGCGTTGTTCTTGATTTTTGACGGTCTGGGGGAGACGCAAAAAATTGGGTCGCAAATTCTTGTCTTTTAAGCACTTGTGGCGATCGATTTCGCCCTTTGGGCGTTGTGGTGTGCGGGGAAAATCGCTATACTGGCGTGTTCATTTGCAGTATTGAAAGGAATCGCGGTGTCGACCGACTCAAACCTCCCCCCCGACCCACCCTCTTCGGAAGGGGCTCAGCCCCCTGACCTTCGAATCCAAGGCGTCGATACGTCCGGAGGTCGGGTGTTCGAAATGCCCATCGAGGACGAGCTGAAGGGCAGCTACCTGACGTACGCCATGAGCGTGATCGTCAGTCGAGCGTTGCCTGACGTGCGCGACGGCCTGAAGCCGTCGCAGCGCCGGATCCTGGTGGCGATGAACGACCTGAACCTGACTCCAGGGGCGGGTCGCATCAAGTGTGCGAAGATCTCGGGCGATACGAGCGGTAATTACCATCCGCACGGCGAGAGCGTGATTTATCCGACGTTGGTCCGCATGGCCCAGGAATGGAACATGCGACACATCTTGGTCGACAAGCAGGGAAACTTCGGCTCGATTGCTGGTTTGCCGCCGGCGGCCATGCGATATACGGAAGCCCGGATGTCGGCCATCGCCGCGATGATGATGGAGGATCTGAAGCTCGACACGGTCGACTTCATCCCGACTTATGACGAGCGGCGGACCGAGCCGACGGTGTTGCCGTCGAAGTTTCCGAACCTGCTGGTCAACGGCGCCAACGGCATCGCGGTGGGCATGGCGACGTCGATTCCGCCGCACAATCTGGGCGAGATTTGCGATGCGATCGTCCGGGTGATCGACGAGCCGGACATTTCGATCGACGAGTTGTTGGAGATCGTGCCTGGACCCGATTTTCCGACCGGCGGCGTGGTTTGCGGGCGGTCGGGCATTCGCCGCGGATATCACACGGGTCGTGCGACGATCGTGGTTCGCGCCCGAGCGCATATCGAGCAGCATGGCAACCGCAATCGGATCGTCGTCACGGAAATTCCGTTCCAGCAGGCCCGCGACCGCATCGAGGAACGGATTGCCGCGTTGGTGACCGAGGGTAAGATTCCTGGAATTTCGGGCATTCGCAATGAAAGCGACCTGAAAGAGCCGGTTCGGTTGATTTGCGAATTGAAGCGCGACGCCGACCCGGACGTAGTGCTGACCCAGCTTTACCAGTTTTCGCCGCTTCAAGACAGTTTTTCGCTGATTTTCCTGGCTTTGGTCGACGGCAAGCCGCGGGTGTTGTCGTTCAAGGAGTTGTTGCAGGAGTTCATCCGTCATCGCGAGACGGTCATCCGGCGTCGGACGCAGTTTTTGCTGGCTCGATCGCGGCAGCGCAAGCATACGGTCGAGGGTTTGCTGCTGGCGCATGCGAACATTGACGAGGTGATTCGCGTCATTCGCAGTTCGTCGACTCAGATGGAAGCGAAAGAGCGATTGATGCAGATCCAGACGCCGGCGGCGCTGTTGCGCCGGGCGTTGGGCGAGGAGGGGTTTGGCATTTTCGCCGAAGAGCGAGGGCTGGCCGAGTTCTACACGCTGACGCCCGTCCAAGCCGATGCGATTTTGCATATGACGCTCGGGCAGTTGGTCAACCTCGAACAGGAGAAGTTGAGCGGCGAGCATCACAAGCTGCTGGAAGACATCATTGAATACCGCCGCATTCTCTCCGATCGGCAGAACATTCTGGACATGATCCGCGAGGACTGCAACGAGTTGAAGCGGAAGCACGGCGACGCCCGACGCACGGAGATCAGCGGCGAGGAAGTCGGCGAGGTCGATCTTGAGGATTTGATTACGGAAGAGACGATGGTCGTCTCGATCAGCAGCAACGGCTACATCAAGCGGACGCCCGTTTCGGTCTACCGCTCGCAACGTCGCGGTGGCAAGGGTCTCAAGGGCGCGAAGACCGAGGAAGAAGACCCGATCCAGCACCTATTCGTGGCGAGCACGCATGCGTATTTGCTATTTTTCACGAACAAGGGCAAGGTCTATTGGCGCAAGGTTTATGACCTGCCGCAGTTGGCACGGGACTCGCGCGGGCGGGCGGTGGTCAACCTGCTGAACCTTGGCGAAGGCGAACAGATCACGGATTGCCGGGCGGTTCGCGATTTCGACAAGCCCGATCACTATCTGGTGATGGCCACGGCCCGGGGATTGGTCAAAAAGACGCCGCTCCAGGCGTATAGCCGGCCGCTGAAGAGCGGAATCATCGCGATCAAGCTTCGCGAGGGCGACGATCTGGTCGACGTTGTGGTGGCGAAGGCGGGCGATGAGATCGTTCTGGCCACGGCGCACGGCATGGCGATTCGATTCAAGCAATCGGACGCCCGGCCCATGGGCCGCAACAGCAGCGGCGTGAAGGGCATTAAGTTGGCGGGCGACGACCGAGTGGTTGGCATGGTGGTGGCCGATCCCGAGGCGACGCTGCTGACCGCCTGTGCGAACGGCTACGGCAAGCGGACGCCCTTCGGCCCGAACCTGGAAACCGAGTTCGACGAGGAATTGCCCGAGCAAGAGGACGAAACGGACGTCGAGCCGGCCGATTCGGTTGATTCGGGCGAGGCCGAGGAATCGGAGGACCATGATTCGCAGCGCAGCTATCGCACGCAGCGGCGCGGCGGCAAGGGCATACGCGACATCAAGACGACGGATCGCAACGGCCCGGTGGTCGGCATCGTCCACATTTCGGACGAGGACGAATTGTTGATCATGACCGCCCACGGCAAGATCCAACGGATCGCGGCGAGCGACATCAACGTAATCGGCCGGAACACGCAGGGCGTGCGGATCATGAGCCTCGACGAAGACGATACGCTGGTGGCGGTCAAGCGGGTGCCGAAGGAAGAAGAGGACGAGAAAGAGGAAGAAACGGCGAACGGCCCGCCGGAGGCGTAGGCTGTCGATGCCCTCACCCTAACCCTCTCCCGGCGGGAGAGGGGACTTTTGCCCCCCTTTTTTGGCGGGAGAGGGGACTTGTGAAATAGCTTTTTGGTTCGGAAAAAAACGAAGCCCACGGGTTGCGACCCGTGGGCTTTGTTGTTTGCTGGCGAAGGATTCGCGGGTTAGCGAGCGCGTCGCAGACGGTAGATTCCGAGCGACGCCAAGCCGGCGAAGATCAAGAGGCTCAGCGTACCGGGTTCTGGGATCATGGTGCCCGAACCACCGAGGTCGGCTGCCCAATCGCCGCCGGTCATGTGTCCGGCCAAGCGAACGCCGGCGATGAATCCGGCGGGATTCAAGGTGACGTTCGTGGTTCCGGCGTTGAATGCAGCCGTTTGCAGCGCCAACTCATCCATCGACACCCACATTGCGATGGTGTCGTTGATGTTGTTGGTCGACAGGAACTGCGCACCGCCGGTGACGATGGGCGTTTCCTGGGCATAATCATGGTTGAGACCCCAGAAGTTGTATCCTTCACCATTCGGTGGCGGATAGCCCCATTCCACATGGATGTCGGTGCCGTCCCACGCGTCGGTGCCGAAGCCGCTCATGTTGCCCAATTTGGTGCCGACATTTGCGTCGGCATCGATCGACACGCCGGCCCAGAACGTCTCGAAGTCGTCCATGCTGGCGCCGTTTTGCATGATGGCGTACAGATTGCCATCCTGAACGGTGACGCCCCAATTCTGCAACGTAACCGCGCTGCTGACATCAATGATGTCCGAGCTCAACAGGCCCGCCGACTGCCAATCGGCGATGGTGCTGTTGAAATCGATGGCGAAGCATGGCGATCCGACCAGGACCGCAATGGCTAGCGCCCCACAAAGAGTTCTCCACATCGC
>JAEWUR010000286.1 GCA_023397045.1 Planctomycetota bacterium | reverse complement strand
TCGTGTAATCGCCCGGCGACCGACCGAGCAGTTGCAGAGCACGATTGGTCAGCACCTCGTTGACGTTCATGTTGGTCGACGTGCCTGCGCCGCCCTGCAGCGCATCGACGACGATGTGCGCGTCGAGTTGGCCATCGATCATCTCGCGGCAGGCCGATTCGATGGCCGCAAACGTCGCGTCGTCCCATCGGCCGAGTTCATGATTGGTCTGAGCCGCGGCCAATTTCACCGTGCCGAAGGCGTGGATCAATCGCCGATGGACCGGGCGTCGGGCGAGCGGAAAGTTCTCCATCGCGCGTAGCGTATGGATACCCCAGAGGGCCTCGGCCGGCACGTCGCGCGTGCCCAACAAATCGGTTTCCGCGCGGTGTTTGCTCATGTTTAGCGGCCGTCGGCGCAATGCCAACAATCGACGGGAACGGCCCTCACCCCAACCCTCTCCCAAAGGGAGAGGGGACTTGTTACGTCACGTTAGAAATATAGGTCACGCTCGTCCTTTTCGACGATCCGGTGCAGCCGGTCGGTCAACTGCTGCTTCCGATCGCCCTCGGGCAGCTTTTCCAGTTCCCGGCGTATGGCCGCTTCACCGGCCGCGCGAGTCTCGGGCGTGGCATAGTCGACGAGATATTCCATCAACGTCGTCAGGGCGTTCGGCGTGCAGAAGTTCTGGATGAACCCGGGAATGGCGAACTCCATGAACTGCTCGCCCGTGCGTCCGAGACGATAACAGGCCGTGCAGAAACTGGGGATGTAGCCGTCGACCAGCAGTTCGCGCATCACGTCGTCGAGCGACCGGATATCGCCGAGTTGGAACTGCTCACGCTCCATGCTCTGCGTATCGCCGGCCTCGGTATATCCGCCCAGTTCGAGTCGGCTGCCGGCGTCGATCTGCGACACGCCGAATCGCAACACTTCGCGGCGTACTTCCGGCGGCTCGCGCGCCGTGAGGATTAGGCCGGTATACGGGACCGACAGCCGAAGGATCGCCACGAGGCGTTTCAGTTCCTCATCGCTGACCAGGTAGGTCTGGTCTGCTTCGACGCCTTGTGCCGGACGCATGCGCGGGAAGCTGATCGTGTGCGGCCCGCAGTTGTAATGCTTCTGCAAATGCAACGCGTGGCTGACCAGCCCGAGCACCTCGAACCGCCAGTCGTACAGGCCGAACAGCGCGCCGATGCCGACGTCGTCGCACGCGGTTTCCATCGCCCGGGCGACGCCGTCGAGCCGCCAGAGGTAATCGCTTTTTCGCGTGCCGTGCGGATGGACCTTGCGGTAGGTCTCGTGGTGATAGGTTTCCTGGAAGATCTGATAGGTGCCAATGCCGGCCGCCTTGACCGTCGCGTAACCGGCATGGTCCAATGGCGCCGCGTTGATGTTCACCCGGCGAATTTCGCCGCGTCCGATCGTCGTGGCATAAACCTGCCGCACGCAATCGGCCATGAACTCGGGGCTATAACGCGGATGCTCGCCGAAGACGAGGATCAGCCGCTTGTGGCCGCGCTGTTCGAGCGCCGTCACCTGCCGGGCAATCTCTTCTTTGTCCAGGGTACGGCGGATCTGGTCGCGATTCGATCGCCGGAACGCGCAATACTGACAGTCGTTCGTGCAGTCGTTGCCGATGTAGAGCGGTGCGAACAGGACGATCCGATTGCCGTACACGTCGCGTTTCAGACGCCGGGCCGCCTCGTAGATCTCCTCGATCAGCTCCGGATCGGTCACCGTCAGCAGCGCGGCCGTCTCGGTGATCGCCAACGGCTGTTTCGACATGCTCTTGGCGATAATATCCCGAACCTCGACCGGCTCGGCGCGCCGGTCGAGCAGACCGTGCAAATACGGTTCGTCGATAAAGTCGAACCCGCTGCGGCTCAGTTTCGAACGCTCACTCACGATGGACATCAACTCACTCCGATCTCATCTATGCGGATGCGATAACAAGGGCCGCAAGCGGCCCCGCTAAACGATGCGTGTTTCTATTTCAATTCAAAGCGAACCGCCCACCTTTCGATAATTCGGCGAATCGCCTCGACCGTGACCCGGCTTGCGACCGATCGCCTCGATTCGCCCGGTGAGGCATCGGTGGCACGCTTCGCCGGTTTCGGCGATGCAAGCTTTGTCGGGGTAGATTTCATAAAGCGCCCGATATTGCGGCGGCGTCAGGTTCGGCATCACCACGTTGGCCCCTCGCACCAATCCCCATTCGCGACCGTTCTTCGTGTTGAGTGTCGCGAGCGCCGTCGTGGCGGGAATGTTCGCCCTCGGACATACCAGGCGAGCCAGCGCCAGCACCTTGTAGGTCATCTCCTCGGTCGCCGGCACCTGCGCGTCATCAGCGGCCATCGGCCATGCCATGCGGTCGGCCAATGGCGTGTCGGGATGGCACAAATACGGTCCCACGCCGATCATGTCGAGATCAAGCTTCGCGAACAACGCGATGTCGTCGGCCAGATCATCGTAGGTTTGGCCGGGAATGCCGATCATCACGCCGCTGCCTACTTCGTAACCGAGTTGGCGAAGCGTGCGGAGGATGGCGAGGCGAGGGTGTGGAGAGTGTGAAAGGTTTGAAGGGTGTGAAAGGTGTGAAGGG
>JAEWUR010000259.1 GCA_023397045.1 Planctomycetota bacterium | reverse complement strand
GTGATTGCATCGTAAGGGGATTACTTTTCTGAAACACTACGGTTCCAGAACGGGCCTTTTTCGTCGATTCGGCAATCGTAGCCTCCTCCGGGAGAACCAAGAGTTCGGCAAGAGACGCCGGTCGCTGTTGCGCCTGCGCTGGCATCGATAGTCCTAAGGCGGCAGGGCCGCCAGCCAAACGGTGCTACCGCACCACGAATGAAACTCGCTCCCGTTGGTCGCTAGACATCGTTAAAAACATCACGATCTTTGGAGTTAGCAATACAAACTTTGCAAACCTCTTCGGAACGCACGCGAGCAAGGAGTGTGCCATGAACATCACGAGCGAATGCATTATCGTGACGGAGCCGATTTCCGCCCTGACCACCTGGTCGGCCAACGTCGAGAACGAACCGTTCACCGAAGACTGCGTGGTCGAGTTCGCCCTGCCCGTCTATGACGAACCGCCGTCGGCCAAGCCGATCCACCGTTTGTCCGAGGCGCGACGGCAGGAAGGCCTGACCAAACGCACCATCGCCCGGCGCTTGGGCATGTCGATCCGCGAAGTCGAACGCCAGGAATCGCCCTCGGCCGACATCCTGCTGAGCGATCTGTACCGATGGAAAGAAGCGTTGGGCCTGCCGGTTACCGAACTGCTTGCCGATCCCGACGGCGAAGCCTCGACGCCGATACAGATCCGCGCCCAGTTGCTGTTGATCATGAAGACGATCCGATCGATCGAGCAACGCGCGCATGCCGCGCCGCTGAAGCGATTGGTCGAGACTCTGGTCACCCAACTGCTCGAATTGATGCCCGACCTGAAAGACACGGCCCCTTGGCCGACCGTCGGACGGCGTCGGCGCAAACGCGACTTCGGCCAGGCGTTCTATCGTCGCCTCTCGTCCGACTCATTGGACGAACTCGATCGCCCCGATTGAGCCGCCTCGCGTTAACGAGCGTGGCGATCGAGGAACGAGCGAGCGGCGTCCTGCGCCCGTTTGCTGTTCGGACTGATCCAGAAGCCGAGGTGCGACGCATCTTCGATCCAAAAACGTTCGGCGCCGCGGATGTGTTCGTAGGCGTAGACGCCGTCAAAAAACTTGACGTCGGCGTCGTGGGTCCCGTGGATAATCAGGCTGGGACAACGGATCTTCTGAACGGGCAAATGGGTCAAACCGCGATATTGCGCGATGTCGTTTTCCGTGCCGAGCTTGCGTAGGCGATACGGAGACATGGCAGCCGTGAACGCTCGGACAAATGCCAGCAATTGCTCGTCGGCCAACACGTGCTCGATGTGCCGCCGGATCTGGTCTTTCGTAAACAGGGCTTCCGATTGAAACAGGCTTTGCAGCACCACGCGCGGCGCCCAATCGCCGATCGTCTGCAAAAGCATCTGGCCGAGATCGCTCAAAAAAATCGCTTGGGTGATCGGTCCGGCCGTCTCAGGCATGTCATAGAAACCGCTGACGCCGTCGATCACGATCAATCCGACCACGCGATTCGGATGCCGGATGGCTGCCATGTACGCCGGAGGACCTCCAGCCGACGCGCCGAGGATCACGGCGCGTTCGACGTCGAGTATGTCCATCAGCGCAATCATGGCGTCGGCTTGCTGCTCGATCGTCTGTCCCGTCTCCAACGGAGTGCCCAAGTAGCCGGGCCGCGACGGCGAAACGATGCGATACTGTTGCGGATCGATCCAGTTGGCCATGATTCGGGCTTGATCGCAACCGCCGATTCCACCGTGCATGGCCAGCACGACCGGACCATCGCCGGCGATGTCAAATTCCACCGTGCCCTTGGCCGTGATAACGCTCTGAGGGTGCAAGATGACGCCCGGAAGAAGCTCCTTCGATTCCGTGACGTCGGATGAAACGTAGCTGACCATGGCGGCGTCTCCGCGCGAAGTAGAAAGGAACGACATCGTATGACAAATGGTAGGAAATATCACCCAATCGGGAATGAAAGTAGGAATCATTACGGGCCGGACGGACCAAATATGTATACCCGCACGAAATTCTAGGTCACGAACGCCGAGGCATCCGATCGCGGGGCTCGATAATTTCATCACCCCCTGGGGCATCATTGCGAAATCGCTCGGGCGGCCCTCCCGTCAATTTGCGCAACACCTACAATCGGAACGACCGCACGCACGACGGGGGGCTGGATGCCTTTTTTTGCCGAGGAATACCGGATGATTGGCCCGATCGAATCGGCTATAATGACGGTTGCACGTCGGAAAAACGCCTATAACTGACACCAAGAGATCTACCCGTCCTCGCGCGGCCATTCGGTGAACTATTGTGTTCTAGGTCCGCCCTGGATAACGAATTCACCTAGGCCGTGACAGTGCGCGATCGAAACGCGTTTGCCGGCCAATCCTGACACCAAAAAGGTTCCTCCATGCAACGGGCCGTCGTCCTGATCCTGGTCCTCGCGTCAAGCATCGGATCGCTTGCCGCGCCGACGGACGGCACCGATCAGGAGATCGCCGCGATCTGCCATCCCTGGGGGCCATTTTCGCCCGGCGCGTGGAAAATCGTCCGCGTTGTCACCGAAACGCTCAACGATCAAGGCGCCGTCGTCAGCACCTGCACCACCGACACCAAGACGACCTTGGTCGACGTGAATCCAAACGGCGTGACGCTCGAAATCCAATCTGGCATGGAGGTGGCGGGCAAACGGTTTGAACCCGACCCGCAGGTCGTCAAACAGGGTTTCTACGGTGAACCGCTCGGACCGGGCATCAAAGTGAATCCGCCCACCGATGGACAAGTTTCGATCGAAGGCCAAAAGATCCCCTGCCGCGTGCTGGTGCTCGAAAACGTGGTGCCCAACGGAAAGACCGTCACCACGCTATACTACTCGGCCACCGAGACGCCGCACCTGCTGAAGCGCGAAAGCGTGACGACCGATCCCGAAGGAAAGAACGTGCTGTCGGAAACCAACGTCGAAGTGATCGCACGAAACGTCCCGGTCATCGTGCGCGGCGAGAACCACAACGGCGCAAAGATGAAGACCACGCACAAAAACGCC
>JAEWUR010000253.1 GCA_023397045.1 Planctomycetota bacterium | reverse complement strand
CGAGAACGCTCAGGATACCGAGACTGCTCGGTTCAGGCACGGGAGCAACCGCCTGGATTCCCTCGAACCACGTCTGAGCGAGAAGCTCATTGGCGGCGGGCCGCAGATGGGCGCCATCGGGACAAATCAGGGTCGCGTTGATGCTCGTCGGATCGTCCGAATTGGTCAATAGGTTCGTATATTGATCGACGAGGGTCACGTGGTTTCCGAGCGTGGCGTACTTCTGCACGGTCGCGGCGATCTTGTTGTTATACGTAATCATGTCCGCCTGATACGACGCGCGAGGCGTGATCTTGGCCACAATCAATTCGGCGTCGGGCTTCGTTGTGACGATCGTTTGAATTAGCGGATCGATGTTGTTCATGGCGTCGGCAAGGCCATTGGTGCCGACCATCAGCAGGACGATGTCCGGATCGTCCGCGTTCAGCATGTCTGCGATGCCGGGAAACGTGTTGGTCGAGCCGCTGACCACGCCGCCATTGAGGATCTGACCCGTCGTCGCGCCGCCGTATCCGCGATGGTTGTCCTGTCCCACAGTGCGTAGATCGGGCCCTTCGACCGTCGTCGGAATGCCGAACGACTCGCCAAACGGGTAATTCCACGGCTCGCCCGAAGTGCCGACGAACTGGAAATCGTAGCCCGCCTCGCTAAGTCGACTGTAAAGCGGACCGCGATAGCCGAACGTGAACGGAATCGTCCATTCCGTGGCGTTGGTGTAGCCCGCGGTGATCGAATCGCCGACCGGCATGATTCGCAACGGGACGGCCGAGGCCTTGCCGATGCTCAGGCCAAGGAGTGCCGCGACCGCCACAACCGCGCCGACCTTCAGGACGTTTCTGCGCTTCCGGAAAGGGATTCCCGCGATGCCCACAACCGTGATGCCAAGCAGCGTTGCCGAGGAGGGCTCGGGCGCCGTAATGAATTCGTTCGCAAACCGAATCCCCAATTCGATCTGTCCGGCGGCGCTATAGTGGCCGGGCGCGTCGGGATTCATTGCGAGGTCGTCCGTGTCAATCCAGGCGGCGTTTCCCACTACGCCCGGCACGGTCTCTTGCGCCCCACGCACCTGCTGCGCGCCTGGAAATCCATAGACGCCCAGGTCGGTGATTCGACCGACGACAAACGGCATGTCGGGGGCCGAGAAATCGTTGCGAACCGAGCTGATGAAGTTCGTCAGGTTGTCGGCATACGCCGCGGCATCGTCAACATGGTTGGCATCCGTCTCCCCTTGCATCCAGATCAATCCGGCAAGCTCGGGCGAGCGATCGACCAGGTCGGCCATGGCCGTCTGCACGCGCGATTTGAAGGTATTGTACGCGGCACCTGTTCCGTCCGGGTTCCACGGTCCCGCGAGACTGGTGCTGTCAACGCCCCATTTGACCAGATAGATCTCATCCTGAGGGAAGACTTCCCGATGCAAGCCATATCCGAAGCCGACTTCCGGGCCAATGTCGTTGGGCGTATCGCCGAAACCCGGCTGGAGATCGACCCAGGCGTTGTTGGCGTAGTTCCAGAACTTCACGGGCTGGATTTCGTCGTAAGGGGGCGACGGCAGGCCCGTTTGGTAGCCGGCCATGTTCGATTGGCCGGCCAGCAAGAACACCTTGACCGCCGCCGTTGCCGGCGTTGTAGACAAGGCGAGGCTTAGGATGCAAGCAAATGTCAATGTTGTCGTCTTCATCGGTCGCTCTTTCCAGGGATGTTGAAAATGCCGTGCGTTGTCCGACGGCAGGCGGTATTTGGCGGCGGATAGGACGCCGATCGTCCCATCCGCCCGCCAAACCCATCCACTCCACTCAGGTCGAAAGGCTTATCGGCGCTTCCGCCACGCGTAGGCCATCAGGCCGAAAACGCCAACGGACAGCAGAACGATGCACGACGGTTCGGGCACCGCTGATGAGGTCACACTCACGTTGTCCCAAACCGACCAACGATCCTGGCCCACGCTGGTCTGCACAAACCGGAGTCCGTCGACCGCCGAGGGGGTTGTCGCCAAACCCGCCAACGGAGTCTGACCGTCGATAGCCAGCGAGAAGGTCGAACTGCCGGGCACGTAGTCCATCGTGAGGTGATGCCAACCGCCGACGGAGTACGTCAGCCCCGTGTCGACGCCGCCGACCAACACCGATCCGGCTGCCGCACCACCGCTCAATGTGACCGCATTCAATTCTGTGTCCCCCGACAGCATGGCCAGCTTCAGATCGGCCGGGGTACTGCCCGCGTTCTGACCGTAGAAGTCGGTCTCGAACCGGAGAACCTCCGAGGCATTGTTCTGTGCGGCGAACGTCGCGTTCACATTGGTATACTCGCCGGCGGTAATGTTGTTGCCGCTCCGGATCGTCAGGGCGAACTTCTGGCCGCCGAAGACATAGGAATCCGGAATGCCGTTGGCTGCCGGATGCCAGTCGCCCTTGTAACCATAGTCCAGGTCGTCTCCCGTAACGGTCCAAACGCCAACAGCCGGCTGGTTGTTGGTGATCGCCTCCAGGCCGACCAAATCACCACGCTCGAAATCGTCAAAGAACAACATCCCGGCGAAAGCAGAGGACGCCAGCGACAGAATTGCAGAGACGAGAACGATATTCAGCAATTTCATCTCACACCTCCAAAGAAAGAATTGAACAAGCTTCC
>JAEWUR010000021.1 GCA_023397045.1 Planctomycetota bacterium | reverse complement strand
GAGGTAGAGCCGGGCGGGATCGGTGCTGCCGGGATCGAGAAACCAGCCGGCGAACAGCAGGATCAAGATGAAAACGGCGAAAACCACGACCACCCGGCGTCGGATCGACTCTTGAATCGCGAGTCGGGCCATCGCCCAAACGTGCCGCGGCGAAATCTTCGCAATGTCCACGACCGTGTCGCGCGCGATCTTGTAGGCAACGCCGAACGCCGCGATCGGACCGTGTCGCAACGCGGCGAACAGCCAGCCGATGGCCACCACGGCCGCCGCGACGCACGCCACGACCAACAACCAGTTCAACAAGGCCCCGGGGTAGAGCCAAGTGAGAAAAGGGATGACATCTTTGGGGTCGAGGACCATTGGTAGGGATCAGGGATTAAGGATTAGGGATTGGAGATTCGAAGTCATTGGCCGCAAAGCACTATTTCTCCGCAACGCCGCGAACTCGGCGGCCGGGGTGCTCTTCGCTCTCGCGGATGATTTTGAGGAAAAGGTCTTCCAGCGTGGTGGTGGGATTGTCCATATTCAAGACATGACCGTTGTTGCGCTCTATGACTTGCCGGATCTCTTCTTCGACCAGCGGGTTGAGCCCGGCGGCGCGGATCTCGGTCACGTTCCGAACCTTCAGCAGGCTGTCCACACGGCCCATCTCTTTCAGTTCGCCTTGGTACAGGATGGCCACGCGGTCGCAAACGTCTTGCACGTCGGCCAGCAGGTGGCTGCACATCAGGACGGTCTTGCCTTCGTCGCGGAGTTTCAGGATCAGGTCCTTCATCTCGCGCGTGCCGATCGGGTCGAGGCCGGTCGTCGGCTCGTCCAGCACGATCAGTTCCGGATCGTTGATCAACGCCTGAGCCAGGCCGATGCGCCGGGTCATGCCTTTGCTATATTCTTTGAGTTGCCGTCGCTTGGCCCAATTCAATCCGACCATTTCGATCAGGTCGGCAACGCGCTGGCGACGGACCGCCCGGGGTAGATTGAACAACCGGCCGTAGAAATCGAGGGTTTCCTCGGCGTTCAGGAACCGGTAGAGGTACGATTCCTCGGGCAGGTAGCCGATCCGCTGGTTTTTGGCCACGTCGGTGGCATCGCGTCCGAAGACCAGGGCCTGGCCGCTGGTGGGAAACAGCAGGCCGAGGATGAGTTTGGTGGTGGTGGTTTTTCCCGATCCGTTGGGGCCGAGCAGCCCGAAGATCTCGCCGCGACGAACTTCGAGGTCGAGTGCCTTGAGGGCCCTGACTTTTTGGCGGCCCCAGAAATCGCGATAAACTTTGCTGAGACTTCGAGTTTCGACAATGACTTCGGACTGCATGGAGGACCTTTCGAATGTGCCCTGCGTTTCTTTGATGCTCAGGTAGGCAATGTTGGGTGGTTTGTGGCGGAAAACTCCTGTTCACCGGCCTCCCGTTGGTCGGCCTCTCAACATTGCTACTCTGAGACCCAATTCAAGAAGTCGGTATAGACCGGGGCTTAGCCTCATTACGCAACTAAGCGCGATCTGGTTCAATCTCCAGAATCGATTTTTGATTCTTTAACTATAAATAGAGGTCCCAAGCCTTTCAAGCCACGGACACCTCCCTGCCCCCGAGGGGAATGGCCGGCCGCCGGGCACCTCGTGATTCGGTTTAATCGGATTTTAATCATTGGAAGGCTTCGTACCCGCGACAGAAAGCCCCGGCCGGCATAAAATACCCTGTTCGACGCCCGCCGTTCAATTATTACCCACTATCCACAAACGCACGACCTGCTTTTCGAGCTATGTCAGTTGCCGAGAATCCTACCCTAGCCCAGAACGATGTTTTGCGATTCCTGGTCGAGCGGATCGACTATGAACGGGCGCAGTCGATGCCCCGATCGGAAGAGGCGTTTAAGCTCGATCGGATGCGCGAACTACTCGACCGCCTCGGGAATCCACAGTACCGGCTTCGAATCGTTCATATCGCGGGCACCAAGGGCAAGGGTTCGACGGCGGCGATGATGGCGGCCGTATTGACGTCGGCAGGCCTCAGCACCGGGCTTTTTACCTCACCCCATCTCGACCGATTGGAAGAGCGGATCGTCGTCGACGGCCAGACCTGCACCGAAGAGGAACTGGCTGGGTTGCTCGAACGGATTCGGCCGGAGGTCGAGGCCATGGACGCACAAAACCAGGCAGCCGAGCCGTCCGAAACATCGTCGGCGGCGATCGGTCCGACCTATTTCGAGATCATCACGGCCGCCGCGCTGTGCTATTTCGTCGATCGAAAGGTCGACGCCGCGGTCTTGGAGGTGGGGCTGGGCGGCCGGCTCGACTCGACGAACGTCTGTACGCCCGCCGTTTCGATCATCACCAGCATTAGCCTCGATCACGTCAAACAGTTGGGCGAGACATTGTCGGCCATCGCCGCCGAAAAGGCGGGAATCATCAAGCCGGACGTCCCGGTCGTCAGCGGAGTGACGGTCGAGGAGGCCCGCGAGGTCATCCGAAGGGTCGCTGAGCAGAACGACAGCCCGTTGCGCGAGTTGGGAGTCCATTTCGACGTGACCTATCGTCCTCCGGTCGACTTCCAGCAATCGGCGTCGTTCGGCCGGCTGAAGTTCCGAAATCTCGACTCGATTGTCGATGCCGGGCCCAGAAATTACAGCCTTGGCCTGCTCGGCCGCCATCAGGCGGCGAACGCGGCAATCGTGATCGCGGCCGTCGATGCATTGCGTCGTCAGGGTTGGACGATTCCGGAGTCGGCCGTCGCGTTGGGCTTGGCCGAAGTGCGATGGCCCGCCCGGGTCGAGGTCATCGCGCGTCGCCCGACCGTCGTGTTGGATGCCGCCCACAACGCGGCGTCGGTCGAATCGCTGGTCGAGACGCTTGCCGAGAGTTTTCCGTCGTCGATGCGTCGGATGCTGGTTTTTGCCACGACGCAGGAGAAAGACCTCCCGGGCATGCTCGAACAACTGGTCGGCCGATTTGACGAGGTCGTTTTCACGCGTTATTTGAACAATCCCCGGAGCGTTCCGCCCGAGGAATTGCTGGCATTGGCCCAAGACATCGCCCGACGAGCCCACCAGAATTGGGAGCCGGCCCTTCGGCAGAGCCAATTGAGCGTCGAACCCACGCCGGCCGACGCCTGGATGGCGGTTCAGCGTTGGGCCACGCCAAACGATCTGATCTGCATCTCCGGATCGTTCTTTTTTGCGGCCGAGATGCGCCGGCAAGTCGTCAGCCAACCCATTCCTGCGAGGCTGGGGTGATTGGGTTGTGTGGGATATCGTAGGTTATGCTTCAGCATAACACGCCGTTGGCTGCTAACGTGTTATGCTGAAGCATAACTATACGCTGCGCACACTGTCCCCCATCCACTATCCACTACCCACTATTTCTGACCTAGACACTGCCGACCTTTTTTGCGACACTTCCGCCCCCGACGGGGTTTTTTGGGCGTTCGTCTTTTCCGTGGCATCCAACGAAGAGGTGGAAATCATGGTCGTAAGAATCTCGCGAATCTTGTCGGCCGGCATCGTTGTGGTGGTGTTGGCCAACGTCCAGCCCGCAATGTGCAGCGGTTGGTCGTTGCCGAATCCGTTTGCCTCGAAGAGCGAGAAGAAGAAGTCGCGTGTCACGCCGGTCAAGAAGCAGGAGCCCTCGTTCCTGGAGAAGATTGGCGACGGGACGAAGGATTTTTTTGATCGCACGGGCGAAACACTCGGTCTGAAGAAGCCGGCGGCCAAAAAGTATCAATACGCCACTCCGCAGCGTCCGCACGCGGCGGCCCCGAAGTCGTCGCAATCCGATTCGTGGCTGCCCTCGATGTACCCGCCTGAGGAATCGAAGAAACCCAAGACGGTGACCGACTGGATGAGCCAGCCTCGCCAGGACATGTGACGCCTGGGGCGTTGTGTTCGTCTTTGATCTTTTCTCCGAGGATAGCAGGGCCAATGTGCATGGCAGGAAAGCGCGTCTTGCGGAGCAGTTTGCGATGGCGCCGTGCGGCGATCATTGCGATGCTTTGTCTTGTCACCGGTTGTGCCGGCGTCGCACCGTTCGGCGGCAAGAGTTCCGCCCTGCGCAAACAGGTTGAAGCCGACTCGTTCCCCTCGGCCCAGCAGGCCGGGCTGTAAGTGATTGGGCATAGTGCCGGTTGACAGGGGTCCCTGGGCTGGCAATACTGGGAATCACTATGTCGCCCAGTCCATTGCGCAACCTGCCGTCGCTCCACGAATTGCTCGAAAACCCCACGGTTCGGTCGTTGATGGACCGGATCAGCCACAACTCGGTGGCCAACACGGTGAAGACCGTGCTCGACGAGGTGCGGCGCGAGGTCCAGAACGCGGCCGCCGACCGGACTATGCCCAGCGCCAGCGATCTGGCCGAACGAATCGCACGGCGAATCGCCGAGGGCGACCCGTTGCCGGTGCAACCCGTCGTCAACGCCACCGGCGCATTGTTTGGCAACCGTCTTGGCCGAGCCCCACTGGCCGACGAGGCGATAACGGCCATGGCGGCCATCGCTCGCGACTATACCGGCGTCGGCGTCCAAGGCGTGACCGTCGAACGATTGCTCTGCGAGCTGTCGGGCGCCGAGGCCGCGATGGTGGTTGCCAACAGCGCCGGCGCGATGCTGCTAACGATGGCCGCGTTGGCCGGCGGTCGCGAGGTGATCGTTTCGCGAGGGCAGTTGATCCAGATCGACGGCAGCTATCGGCTGCCCGAGATGATACTCGCCGGCGGCGCTGCACTGCGAGAGGTCGGCGCGACGAATCAAACGCGGTGCGAAGACTATGCCCAGGCGATCGGTCCGGCGAGCGCCGCGATTCTCTGCGTGCAGACGCATAACGAGCAGACCGAGTCGGCGACGTTTGCCGAACTGGCCGAGTTGGGTCGCCGCCGTCAACTCCCGGTGATTCACCACCTCGATGCCGGCTCGTTTTTCGATTTCGCGCCGTTTGGTCTGCCGAACCTGCCGAAAATCGACGAGAGCATCAAGGCCGGGGCCGATCTGGTGCTGGTCAGCGGCGACAAGCTGCTCGGCGGACCGCAGTGCGGAATTCTTTTGGGTCGTAGGGACTTGATCGAGAAGATCGAGCGCCATCCGATCGTGCGATCGATGCAGGTCGACCGTCCGACGTTGGCTGGACTGGCTGCCACGCTGCAACTCTACCAGAAAGGCGCCGACAACGCCCGGCTCAACATCCCGATCGTTCGACTGCTGACGATTTCGATCGAGAACTTACAAAATCGAGCGGAGCGTCTGGCCGTTCAGGCGGCGGCGTCATCGGCCATCGCCCGGGCCGAAGCTATGGCGGAAACCGCGCAACTCGACTTGGGATTTCCGCCGACCGTGCCAATTCCAACGTGGTGCGTGGTTCTTTGGCCGGCGTCGGGCACGGTCGATCGGCTGGCCGACTC
>JAEWUR010000181.1 GCA_023397045.1 Planctomycetota bacterium | reverse complement strand
GAACGCGCCCGCTTTTCTTGGCGAGGGCACACCGCTTTCTTGCGAAACCGATTTGGCGGCGTCCCGATCCTTGGCCAACGCGGTGTTGCCCGGCTGAAACGTCCAGCCGATGAACGCCGTGAAGCCGTGCGTTTCATCCTGAAGTCGGCGCAACCGATCCAAGTGTTCGATCCGATCGGCCAGGGTTTCGACGTGGCCGAACATCATCGTGGCCGACCCGACGCCGCCCAGCCCGTGCCACACCCGGCACACCTCGAGCCATTGATCGGCCGTCGCCTTGCACGGACTAATTTGACGCCGAACGCGATCGACCAGAATCTCGGCGCCTCCGCCCGGCAGCGATCCCAGGCCTGCGTCCTTCAACCGGCTGAGCACTTCGCGAATCGTCAAGCCCGAAAGTCCCGCGATATGCACGATCTCCGGTGGGCTAAACCCGTGGACGTTAATCGTTGGGAAATGGGTTTTGATATCGCGCAGCAGCGATTCGTACCACTGGATGCCCAGCGTCGGGTGGAGACCGCCTTGTAGCAATATCTGATTACCGCCGAGGGCGATCGTCTCTTCGATCTTCCTGTAGAGCGCTTCGCGATCGATGACGTAGGCGTCGGCATCCTCGACCGTTCGCGAAAACGCGCAGAATCGGCACCCGCTCGTGCAGATGTTCGTGTAGTTGATGTTGCGGTCGATGTTGTACGTGCGAAACGGCTCGGGATGCAAACGTCGCGTAATCGTGTCGGCTGCCCGGCCAAGCGCGGCCAGGTCGTGCGACTGCAACAGCGCGAGCCCATCGTCGGCCGAAAGCCGCCGGCCGGCATACGCTTTTTCGAGGATGTCTTGTACTTCCGACGGCATATCAAAGTCCCCTCTCGTTTTGAGAGAGAGCAGAACTGGTCCCCTCTCCCTTTGGGAGAGGGTTAGGGTGAGGGCTTGTCGCCAATGGGTGTTGATCGCCGTAATAATTCAATTTCACGCCCGCCGGCGCAAATCCGCAACGCGCGGCCAACAAAAAATATCGCTCCAATGCCTGCCGCTGCCGATCGCCCAGGTGGAAGGTCAGGTGATCGCGCAGATAGGTCAAGCAATCGGCCTCGGGAACGCCGATCTGCGGGGCTGCCGCTCGGGCAATCGCGTCCAAACGCGTAATGCCATCGTCCCGGGCGGCGGCGAGAATTTCGGCCACGCCCGACAGGTCGATGCATGGTCTTGCGATCCATAGGGCAAAAACGAACGGCAGGCCGGTCCATTCCGACCATTCCTGGCCCAGGTCCCACTCGAACGCATAGTCGCCGTTGCTCGGCAGCATACCCCGGTCGCCAATCAACAGCATGGCGTCGGCATCGGTCGCCTCGGGACGCATGCCGATCGGTAGCGGACGCGTCTCGGGCCGAACGCCGAACCGTTCTCGCAGCAAAATCTGAACCAGCGCCGCACTGGTGCGCGAACCCTCGTCGAGCGCCAGCGTTCGGATCTGATCGACAGGCACTCGGCTGTACAACTTCACGCTCCGAACGGCCCCATCGCACGCGATGCACGCGTCCGAAATGATCGAATAGTCGGGGTGCCGGGCATATTCGATCGACGGGATCATCGCCACATCGAGCCGCCCGGCCGCCAACGCATCGGCCAGCCGGCTTGGCAGGTCGATCACCAACTCCACGTCCGGGGCGATGCGATCGAATGAAAAAATCAGCGGCCGGGCGTTCAGGTAAGTGACCGCACCGATGCGGATCGTGTTTCTTCGAGGTTCAGGCGAAGCAGTTTGCATGGCAGGAGTTCGTCCAAACCCGCCATTGTACGCTTTCGACCCGTCGCGTGGAAGCGATGCCGGGATTATTTAGTATTGTTGCGGAAAGCCTGAATGTCATCCTGAGCGAAGCGAAGGATCTAGCGAACCCCGCAGATTTTTCGCTTCGCTCAGAATGACCGGCAAACCAGATCCCTTTCCGCAACAGAAGGGAGCATTGCGGTTCTGTAGGTGTTATGCGGCATTGGTCAACGGGGTCGCCCCTTCTTGGTCCTCTTGCCCCGCTTGTTTTTCCGCACGCGAAGCCTGCCGCCGTCGGTGGAAATCACGACTCGCTTGCCCGCCAGCGAGCCCTCGATCGTGCGATCGCACACGCCCAACAGCGCCAGGCCGAAGTAGCTTCCTCTCCCCTTGTCCGCCCGCGCCTGGCTGCGACACCAATAGCGGGCCATCAGTTCCACCTCCATCCCTCCCAGAAACTGCACCGTCACCGGCCGATAGCCGAAGTCCTTCATCTTCTTGGGCGAGGCTTTGGCCAGCGTCCGCTCTTGCTGATGCAATGCCGGGCTGGCCAAGGTCCTTTGCAGTTCCACCGCGGTGACCAGCGCCTGGAGTTGGTCGGTCAGAACCTTTCCTTCCGGCTCCCGCTGTGCCAACTCGGCGGCACTGGTCGGCGTGCTTCCCTTCGCCAGCCATCGCTCGAACTCCGCTTTTGCCTCTTGCAACTGCCGCTCAATTTCTGTTATCCTCTGGACCGCCTTCGAGTCGTCGTCCGTGACATAGGGTATGGTGGAACTCCTTTCCGCCAGCATCGTGAAAAAGAACCGCCCTTATCGACGACTCGAAGGTATTTTTCCAGGTCAAATTCCTCCTACAAAACCGGAATGCTCCCCATCGTCACTGCCACCCTCCAAATAGTTCGCCACGACCTTGACCGTTCCCTGGACGTTTGGCAAGCGGATGAATTCGTTCATGGGATCAAAATCGGTCCACGACCGCCCGTCGACGGTCACACTCTGGATTGGTAGGGCTTTGGGGTGTCGAAGACGCAAGAGGATTTCGTCAGGTTGGACGCGGTTGGGGAGGTAAATGGTTGCGTCGATATGACCGTGGTCTACGTCGGAGGTGATTTCGTAGGCTAACGGGCCGAAATAGGTCGGGGCGTTTCGGACGGAGATTGTTTTGCCCTGTTCGAGCCACGCTCGCGGCGTGGCGCGTGCGATCCAGAGCGATCGGCCGTTGTCGGATTCCATGACCAGCAGGTTTCGGAATTGTTCCAAGAACCAACCGGCGGTGCCGTTGTCGGGAACTTCACAGTTGGAATACTCGCCGGCGCGTCCCCACTCCCAGAGTCTGCCGTCAGCGCTGGTCACGAGCGCGTAGGCATTGAAGAAGAACCGCAGGAAGTTGGGTATATCGTCCTGAAGAAGAAAAACGTCGGCGGTGTGCGATGCCTTGGGCAGGTTGCCGCCGTAGGAGTTCCAGAACCAGGCATCGTCGGTCGGTGCGATTTCGTTTTTTGAGTCGGCCGCCCAGGCAGAACTGACGGATGCCGTGATTTCATCCATGATGTCCAGCGTCAGAGCGATATTGGGCGGGGCAATGTAGGCGGTCACTTTGGGCGAGGAGCCGATGTCGTCCATCAAGCCAACCGTGTCGACGATAATCGGATCGTTGGCGTCCAATGCCGCAAATGGTTCGGCCAATGGCAGCGCACCCAGCCAAACGTCGCCTTGGGGACGCTGAAGGGAGCCGAGTTCCATGCTCATGATCGCGCCGCGGGCATAGGGCACAATCGGCGCGAAGGTGTGGTACATGCCATCGCGTCCGAGCCGAACGGGAGACATGGCCGCATCGCGCGCGACGGCCCGGCGGAGATCGTTGCGAAACGCATCGGCCTCGTCGTGGTATTTTTTTGCCGCCTTGGGATCGAACTCCGCGAGTGCGTCGGCGAAACGTTGCAGGCCCTTCAACGCGAGCGCGTTGTCGGGATAATACCATTGCCAATCGCAGCTTGGCATGGCGTAATCGCCCAACATGCACGGCGGCATGAGTCCGGCCGCCAATAGGTTTCGCCGGTTCGGCACGTCTTTCAGGTACAGCGTCCGCTGGCGGACGATCCAATCGGCAGCGGCTTGCAGTCGTGCGCGGTTTTGTTCGAACCATGTTCGGTCACCGGTCAAAAAATACCGGTCGGTCATGCTGAAGAGCAGCCAGCCGGTCGAGGCGTGCGTGCCGTCTTGCTCGTAGCCCATGTCGTGCCGCATGCCCTTGGCCCATTCCAGCGCGCCGTCGCCATCGGCGTAGTCGCCGTCGGATTTTGCACCGGGAGCTTTTATGAACTGCTGGTAAATCTTGTCTGCTTCGTCGTGCAAGCCCGCTAGGTCCATGCCGTGGGCCGTTCGAGCGCCTTCGAAGGCCAATGACTCGTAGGGGCTGCGAGTACGCATCTGATCGCACGCCGCGCGCCAAACGTCGGTCCAACGTCGATCGGATAGCTCAACCTTCATCGGCGGGTCGGCGACCATTGGAAACTGCGGAAACTCCTTCGGCGCTGCCCCATTTGGGAAGCGGACGTGCCGAATGAGCTCTTCCCACGATGCGACTTCTTCATGTG
>JAEWUR010000155.1 GCA_023397045.1 Planctomycetota bacterium | reverse complement strand
CTTCTCTTTGATCTCGTCGATCTTGTTCAGGTTGTTCAAACAAGCCTGGGCATTGTCGGCGAACGCATCGCCCACGGCGATCAACTTGACGTTGTCGCACGACGAAAGACAGTCGTTCGCGGCGCCGGTGCCGCGGCCGCCGCAACCGATCAAAGCCACTTTCAACTCCTCGCCGCCGGCGGCATGCGCCGAACGCGAAAAGCTCAGTCCACCGGCCAGGGCAATGCCGGCGGCAGCCATCGTGCTGCCCTTCAGAAAATCGCGACGCGAAGGCGATTTCATTTCGCTCATCGTTGTACTCCAAGGAGGGATGGTTGAGGTTACGTAGCCTAAGAAAAGGGGCCGGAAGGTCAGGGGCCGGGAGAGAGGACGCCAAACGAAAGACAACCCATCAACGATCGGTTCTTCGCTCTTCGTCCCTCTCCCTCTCCTCGCTCCCCACGACTATTGTTTGCCGGCTTGCGCCTTCTTATAGTCCTTCAGTTCTTCTTTCTCGAAGTCGGTGACTTCATACTTCGCCGCCTCTTCCGCAGTCGGCGCGTGTAGCGGACGAACGACGCGGAAACCCACGAAGTTGGCGTCCGTGAAATACCAAATGCTCTGCGGAATCTGCGGATCCTGTGCCTTCCAATCGCGGGTTGAACCGCGACGCGCAGCGCTCCGAAGCAGCGGAGCCTCGTCGGTCCACGCACCGCCGCGAACGACCGTCGGATACATCTTTGTAATGGGCAAAACCGGATTGGCGACCGGACCGGCTCCCAACGCGGCGTAGCGATCCTTCACATACTGGTCGAGGCAAAGCTCGGCCACGTTGCCGTGCATGTCGTACAAGCCCCAGGCGTTCGGCTTCTTCTTGGCAATCTTCTGATACTTCTCGTCCGAGTTGCCTTCGTACCAGCCGTAGTCGTCGAGCTGCTCGGGATCGTCGCCGAACGAATACGGCGTATTCGCGCCGGCGCGGCAGGCGTATTCCCATTCGGCTTCGGTCGGCAGACGATAATAATGGCCCGTCTTCGCCGAAAGCCACTTGCAGTACATCTTCGCGGCGAACGGGGTCATGCACACGGCCGGATACCCGCTCTTGCCCATCCCAAACGTCATGTCGGCATACGGCTTCGTCGGAATCGTCAATGCGTCGGCCGTCTTGTCCCACTCGGTCGATTCGAGGTTCTGGGCCTTGCGTCGCTGCTGATCGAGCCCCAAGCCCCACAGTTCGTACTCGTCCCAGGTGACTTCATGCGCTTCCATCCAAAACGGCTCGACCTTGACCTCAACCTGCGGACCCTCGTCCTCGCCACGGTCGCTTTCATCGTCCGGGCTGCCCATCGTGAACGTTCCGCCGGCGATCGGCACCATCTTGAACGTCACGTCAGTGCCGGGAATCGGCTGCGTGTACGGCTTCATCTCGGCCTCCTCCTTGGCTTCCGCGTCGGCCGTCTCTTGCGGCTTTGGCAGCCACTTGACCGTCGGCTCCATCGAAGGATCGTCCGCGTCCGCCTGATTTGCGAACTTCGGGGCAATCGCCGCCTCTTGGGCCGACGTTTTCGGCTCGGTTTCCGGCGTCGCTTCTTCCTTCGGCTCGTCGGCGGCCGGTTCTTCGACTGCGGGCTCTTCGGCTGGTTTTGCCTCGGGCGTCTCGCTCACCGGCGAGTCAACGCCCGGCAAGTCTGCAACCGGCGTCTCCGCCGTGGGCCCCTCATCCTGCACCGGATTCGTATCGAGAGCTTTCGTTTCCGCAGGCTTGTTCTCTTTGGCCGCGGGCTGACAGCCCAACAGTCCAACCAAACCCAAACCCAAAAAACCGCTCAGAGACCATTGCAGGACGTACCGTCGACGAAGTACGCTAATCATAGGTGATCCTTTCTGTCCAAGTAAAAAAATGGAGCCAACAGCGGCTCCGCCCGAAAACTTTCGCAAAGGGAGGGACCTGCCTCGATGGGAAGGCTGGCTTGTGTGTGGCTAGTGTGTGCGTGTGCATCGCCCGCAATGTCGACCGAAACGGCACAAAACCGCTTCGAATACCGACAAACCGAAATGGCGATACCAATCCGAATTGTAATCTATTTCGCGGAAAATGCAACCTCTACAAAAGCTGCTGAAGATGCCTTTGCGCGTTTCCACCAGCTTAACGCCATCCTTAGCGATTACGATCCGCAAAGTGAACTGAGACAGCTTTGCGACACCTCCGGACGAGGGGTGGCTGTCCGGGTGAGCGATGATCTTTGGAACGTCCTCGTTTCCGCCCAGGAGATATCGAAATGTTCCGACGGAGCCTTCGACGTTACCGTCGGCCCGGTCGTCCACTATTGGCGCAACGCCCGACGCACCAAGGAACTGCCCTCGTCCGGAGCGATCCAAAAGGCCCTGGAAAAGGTCGGCTACGAATCGATCCGGCTTGATACGGCCACGCAAAGCGTCGAATTGCTCAAACCCGACATGCGCATCGATCTCGGCGGAATCGCCAAAGGTTACGCCGTCGATGAGGCCATGAAGGTGCTGCGCCAACACGGAATCACCCGAATGCTCGTCGACGCAGGCGGCAACATCGGACTGGGCGATCCCCCGCCCGGCGAAAAGGGCTGGCGGATCGGCGTCGCTCCGCCGGCCGTCAACAGCCCGCCGCGCGAATATCTGTACCTCGCAAACTGCGCAATCTCAACCTCCGGTGATCTTTGGCAGTATGCCGTAATCCAAGGGACACGTTATTCCCACATTC
>JAEWUR010000015.1 GCA_023397045.1 Planctomycetota bacterium | reverse complement strand
TAATATAACCTTGCGAAACCAGCAGCGTAAATAGCCCCCAAAGCATCGCGTAGCCAAGGGCGCACAAGGAAGCCCTGACGTAGAGTTCACGGCCGCGGTATGGCTCCAATTCGCTGTCGCGCAATACGGAATAGGCCCCAACGACCAACGGCGGCGAGACGAGCACCAGGCAGGCGGCCGTCACAAAAATGTTGTCGAAAAGCCCGTACTGCCCACCCACCCCGGCCACGATCAAGGTCGTCAGGGCGCCGGCGACGATCAAAACCGTCGTCAGAAGACTCAGCTTCGTCGTCTCGAAGGCGACGGGCTTGGTGACCAGCTTTCCGGTGGTGCTTCGTCCACCGCCCGCGAACTCCTCGGGCGCGTGGACCATCACCTCCTCGCTCTTGTCGGGCACCTTCAGCGTGCGCTTGCAGCTTGGGCAAGGGCCCGTTTTGCCTGCGAATTTGTCGCTGACCTTGAAACTCTTGAGACAACCGGGGCAAACGACAATGATGGACATGCAAGGGCGAGTTCTAGTGGTCTGTCCAATTCAAGTTCACGAAAGGCGGCTCATTGTAACCCGAAGCGTGAGCGAGGGACAGCCTCGCTCACGCTTCGGGTTACGATCCTGACGCATAGCCCCTTCCTGTTTTAGTTTCGCACACCCCGTGGGCGTGTCAAGGATCGGAAATTTCGGGAAAACAATTCGTTGTCGCCAGGGCATTTGTGAGGTACTATCCAGAAGGGAGCCGTTCTGGCCTCCCCCCCCTGCCATAGGAGTCTGGGCCGTGATGGAGTTTCTTTGCCCGAACGGGCACCGAATCCGATGCCCCGCCGAACAGGCGGGTCGCGCGGCAAAATGCCCCCGCTGTGGGGTTAAATTCCGCGTCCCTCAACCCACCGACCAGGAGGTTTCCGCGGCCGGCAGCTCGGATTCCAACTTTTCACGGCCCGAGTTCATCGAATCGACCGGATCGAGCCGGCGTCTGCCAACCGGCAGCCCACAAAAGGAACAGCAAATCGAGTTTCTGTGCCCGAACGGGCACCGGCTGCATGGAGCGGCCAACCTCCAAGGACGGCCCGGCGAGTGCCCCGAGTGCGGCTCGCGATTCCGGATCCCGACCTATGACGACGTCGCGCCCGGCGAAGCCACCGAACACAATATCAGCATCGGCGGGGTTGACGGCCAAGGTTCCGACGCCCTGAAACGCGGCCACGCAAGCGAGTCGAATGCGGCATCGCCCGGTCAGACGATGGCCAGTCTCGTGACGAAGCTGTGGGACATCAAACCGAATGGCTCCCACGTCGAACTCCGCATGCGCGACGGTGAGACGATCGTTGCCGAACAGTTCTTCAAAAAGCTGTCGCAGCAGAACCACCAAGGCGTCTTCTCGGTGAAAGACGAACACGGCGGACTATCGCTGGTCGTGGTCGCCTGGGACGCCGTCGCCCGCGCGACCCTGCGAGGTCTCCACGAAGTGCCTCATGCATTCGGCGAATGATCTTCGGATGACCGCCGTAGGTTATGCTTCAGCATAACGCGGCATCGCCGACAGGGCCGTTATGCTGAAGCATAACCTACTGTCTCTCGAAATCTTCCGAGTCGAACTGGTCGTCCCAGTTGACTTCCGGGTGCAATGTTCGGGCGAGGTCTTCCACGAGCAGAATCGATCGCGGTCCCGGTACGCACGCATAGTCCTGATTAAAAACCACGACGCGGTGGTTTTTCACGGCATCGACCTCGCGCAATTCGTTCCAATCGCCGACGATCGACGTCCGATCGACTCGCTCGAACATATCGGGATACACCAGGTCGATGATCACGTCCGGGTTCAACTGCATGATGCCTTCCGACGAGATGATCGGATACCGGATCCCTTTGATACGGCACGCGTTTTGGCCGCCGGACAACTCGATGAGCTTGTCGAAATAGTCGTCATCTCCCACGATATAGACGTCGGCGAGATGGCCGAGACCCATCGTTCGATCCAACGACATCAAGACCTTGGGACGCGGGAGTGATTCGGTTTTCTCACGAATGCGCGCGATACGATTCTGATAATCGGCGGCCATCCGACGACCTTCGGGCCCCTTGCCGCAGATGCGTCCGATCGTCCGGAACGAATCGATCAGCCCCTCGATCGTCTGATGCGAGACGACAAGCGTCTCGATCTTCAATTTCTTCAGATTCGGCAGCGACTGTTCCTGCTCGGTCAACATGATGACCAGATCGGGCTGCAATGCCACGACGGCCTCGAAGTTCGGGTCGAAATAGCCGCCGATCTTCGTCTTGTCAGCGGCCTCCGACGGATAACGGCAGTCGCGCGTCACGCCGACCACGCGGTCGCCAAGTCCCAGGGCGTAAAGCGCCTCGGTGATGCTGGGCGCCATCGAGACGATCCGCCGGCATTGCCACTGCGGCGACACCTCCGGGCGCAGCGGATTGTTCAGCCAACTCTCGCCGAGCATGCAGGCGGCAAAAACCACCGCAATCGACGCCAGTAATGTGATTCGATACACCATATCCCTCCAGAGTAGACGGCACCGCCCGATCCGTCAATTGATAACCGTCGAATCCCTCCACGGTGTTGTTTTGAGAATATGGATCGACAGACGGGAGCTTGGGATGTAGTCAAGGTGATGTCGTGGCAGATCGTTTTGATGGCGCTTTTGTAAGGTCTGCAACACCAAAAGAATTTCCGTATTGCCACAAGTCATTGAATTGCATTACCTTACGCTCGTTGTTGTGCGATTGGCACGCGAGATGCAAGATCCATGATTTCAGTACAACAATCCCCCCTTCATCGGAAAGGACTTGAGTCATGAAGCGAGCTGCAATGGTGCTGGCCGTTTTGGGAGTTCTCTGCATTTCGGCCGGTCAAGTTTGGGCCCACGATCATCACAAGGGACATGGCAAATACTATCACGGCCACCGCGGACCGGTTGTGGTTCGCCCGGCCGTCGTGGTTCCGCCGCCCGTGGTCGTGCGTCCGCGAGTTGTCTACCCGCCGTACTATGGCTACGGCTACGGTTACTACGATCCTTGCCCATCGTTCGGATTCCGCTACAACGGACCCCGAGTCTCGGTAGGCGTTGGATTCTGAGTCGGCGCTTCTCCAGGTAATATGCAACGTCGGAGAAGCACCGCAAGAGGCGACCGGCAAACAGGCGCTCTTGCCAGAAGCAGTCGAACCGGCAGCCGCACGAAAAGGGGCTGCCGGGCGTCTTCCACGGCGAGAGTCGCCTCGAGCCGAGCCCGACCTCGTCACTCATCCCGCCGAGAAACCAGTCCACTCCCACTCCCCGCTGGTGACGTCGTTGCCCACACTCGATATTATGGTATGATGGACGAACGATTCGCCGTGACCGATGGTCGCGGTTTTTTTTCAGCAGGCAACGAACGATTACGGAGACCGAGTGTGGCCGAGCCGATCATCAGCGTGTCGGGACTGCGGGGAATTGTAGGCGAAACTCTGACGCCGGAAGTGGCCATGCGCTACGCCGCCGCGTTTGCCGCGACGATCCCGCCGGGCGATATTCTCGTCGGCCGAGATAGCCGTCCCTCGGGCAGGATGCTGTCGATGGCCATCCATTCGGCGCTGCAAGCGCTCGGGCGAAACACGATCGACGCCGGCATCGTCTCCACGCCCACGGCCGGCGTCTTGCTGCGACATTTCGGTGCGGCCGGGGCCATCCAGATCACCGCGAGTCACAATCCGCCGCCCTACAATGGACTGAAGCTGTTTTCGGCCGAGGGACGCGTGATTCCCGCCGGACCGGGCAAAAAAGTTCTGGAGCAGTATCGCACCGGTTCGCCCGACTGGTTGCCGCAAGATCGCATTGGGCAGAGCCTACGTTGCGACGACACGGTCACGACGCATCTGCTGGCCGTCCTAGCCACGGTCGACGCCGAGCGGATTCGCCAGTGCCGTTTCCGCGTCGTGTTGGACAGCAACAACGGAGCTGGCAGCATCTTGGGACGCCGCCTGCTGCACGAATTGGCCTGCCGCGTCACGATTCTGGGCGACGAGCCCGACGGGCAGTTCGCCCATCCCGCCGAACCGACAGCCGAGAACCTTGCCGGCGTGCTGTCGGCCGTAACCGAGGCCGGCGCCGACGTTGGTTTCTGCCAGGATCCGGACGCCGACCGTCTGGCCGTCATCGATCAGTCAGGCCGCTACCTCGGCGAGGAATATACGTTGGCCCTGTGCGTCGATCACGTCCTCGGCAGCCGCAAAGGACCGGTCGCGGCGAATTGTGCGAGCAGCCGCATGTCGCAAGACATCGCCGAACGGCACGGCGTTCCGTTCTATCGTTCGGCGGTCGGCGAGGCGAACGTCGCCGACGCGATGATCGCTAACGATGCGGTTTTTGGCGGCGAAGGCAACGGCGGGCCGATCGATCCGCGCGTCGGTTACGTGCGCGACAGCTTCGTCGGCATGGCGTTGTTGTTGGATGCAATGGCTGCGCGTCAGATGACGATCGGGGCGATGGCCGACGAGCTGCCTCGTTATGAGATCGTTAAAACTAAGATATCATTGCCGCCCGAAAAACTCCCGGCCGCGCTCGACGCGATGGAAAGACGTTTTGCCGACGCGAAAGGCGACCGGCTCGACGGATTGCGACTCGACTGGAGCGATCGATGGCTGCTGGTTCGCGGGAGCAACACCGAGCCGATCGTCCGCGCCATTGCCGAGGCGCCGACACTTGCCGAAGCCCAATCCCTATGCGCTGCCGCCGCCGCGACACTCGCCGACGTGTGAGCCGTTCGCTGACAGGAAGAAATTAAGGGGTCGGGGGTGTGTGAGTAGATTTGAATTGAATAAGATAAAGACTCCCGCCCTCTTCACTCTGACTCTAAAATAGCAATATTATTTTTGATAAGAGATATTTTGCTTCTTCATATAATTCCGCATCCTGTGTCTCCTGACTGATAAATCCTTCATCAACTTCATGAGCTAAGCAGTGAAGTAGTTGAAAAAAGGACTCCAATCTCTCATGACTGCTTAATGCATCGGCTACAGTCTGCCAAGGTAAGGAGACCAACGTTACGGCATTTTGTCCTGTGAGGCGTTTGGTTGTCACAATCTCGTGCAGCGAAAATCCCACTATACCGATGGGATCTTTTTCCGGTATACCACTAATTGTTGAAAGCCTTTTTGCAGTCAAAAACAAAGTGTCATCCAGACACTGCCCTGAATTGCTTGTCATTTGCTGGTAGGTATCGATTAGAACATCTACCGCTTCCTTTGCAATTTCACCGGCATCACTGGCGGGTAGGATATCAAGGAAAAGGTGCTTGTCAAGTGTTTTTAAGGTTTCCTCTGGTGAGCACAGTCCCATGGCTCCCTTGACTATAGTTCTAATAACACATTGTATTTGATATTCCATTTTCCACCAAAACACTATCTGTTTTTTCTGGTTGTCATATTCATATGCAGTCCCTCGCTTACGCTTCGGGTTACGATTCTGACACACGGGGCCTTCCGTCAATAATAGTATCTGAGCAGATCACTTTGGTTGACCATCTCAGATTTGAGATCTCAGGTCTGAAGGTTGTTGACCGAGTTGAGCGGCAGTCCATAGTTCTCGGATCGAGATGGGAAATCGGACGACGCCGAAGCATAGGAGCGGTGCGATCAGCATGCCCCAGTATTGATTGAAGCCGTGTCCGACGACGGCAAACGCCGCCAGAAACAGGCACGCACTCAGACCGACTCGTTGGCCGAGCGGTGTATTCCAACCCGCTATGCCGACGAGTGCCGCGATGAGGTAGACGGCCGTGATCCATTGCGGCAGCATCACCAAAAAGGCGTTCATCTGCACGGTCGAGATCACGAAGCCGGCCCCGCCGAATCGAATCCAACCGTCGGCATGGGCGCGGGCGTCCGGTGCGATCCATCGCGTGGCGTACCAGCAATGCAACAGGAACAATGCCGCCCAAACGGCAAGTCCGAGCAGCCAGACGATGGTTTCTTTGTGCCGCCGTTCGTGCCAAGCCAACCCCAGGCACACGACGCAATAGGGCAGGGCCAACTCGCGAAAACAGACGGCCGCCAAGCCGCATGCCACGCCAAGCCAACGACGGTCGATCCCATAGGCGCCGATCGACAGGGCCATCCAAACGCCTGCCCACAACGACGGCATGACGAACAGGTCGCCGAGGATTGTTGGCAACAGCGCGCCGATCAGCAGAAGAACGCAGGCGACCGGCCGCCACGAAATCTTGTGGCCTGACTCTGTGGCAAGATCGCCGCCAACGGTCTCCTCCTCCGTGGCCAGCGCGTCGAACGACAGCAGCAGCACGGCAAGCGACATCGCTCCGAGCAATGCGACCGCAAGCGCCGACGACGGCATTTTGCCGATCAGCCACATCGGCAGCGGGGTGCGCCAGTTGAAGACGCTTTTCGTCGGATAGCCGCGTGCGGTCAATTCGGCGGCGGCCGCCTGATAATAGCCCTCGCCGCCGCGAATCCGATCGACCTCGGCCTGATAAAGCGGAACGTCGCCCGGAGTCGTTCGGCCGGGCACATAGTTCGTACTGCTGAGCGGCGATAGCGTGATGCCAGCGCCTGCGAGCATCAGAATCGCGATGACGACCAACACCGCGCGCGCCATCGGCGGGCTGAATCGGGCATAACCGGTTGTATATCTTTCGGGCTGCGACACAAAAACACCCCCCGGAACTATAGCTCATTGGCGATAGTCCGGAGGGCATTTAGTTTGTGTTGCGGAAAGCCAAAATGTCATCCTGAGCGAAGCGAAGGATCCAGTAGCCCGTTGAAAAAGTGTGCCACTGGCTTTGCCAGTGCTGATTTTCCCCGCGTTTTCACGGCACTGGCTGAGCCAGTGGCACTCAACTTCCACGTGAAATCGACTTTTTCAACAGGCTGCTCGCGAAACCCCGTAGATTCTTCGCTTCACTCAGAATGACCGGTCATCTGGCTCGATTTCCGCAGCAAATACTGCTTACGCCAGCACTCACCACCACGGGGGGTGGGTGGCGGTATGAGATCACACCTCACCAGCGTTCGGCACAACGAACGGGGCGCGATATTCTCGCGTCAGCATTTGGCAGGCGTCAGGGTTGTCCAGAATGGTCTCCTTTTCGCTGTCGATCTGGAGCATCGGGCCAAGCGACATGGGCGTCTTCGCCAAGTCGACGTGGTTGGCTTCGAGGTGCTTGATGGTCCGATCGAGGCAATCGGCGACGTCCTCGTTCGTCTTCAACGCGCCAACCGTCTCGCGAATCTCGTCGACCGAGGCCGGCTGGCCGAGATAATACGAAATGTTCGCCAGATGACTATGGGCGCACGAGAGATGGCCGGCCAGGGCGTCGGCGTGCAGGATTTTCGGATCCCGCGCCTTCACGGCATCGATGAAGTTGCCGAAATGGTCGCCGCCGCCGTTGAACTTCGTCACGAGCTTGCCCTCGGGATCGAAAGCGGCGCCGGTCGTGTAACCGTCTTGCACGACATAGCCGTCGCTGCCGTAGAAGATCACGCCGACTCCCGCGCCGCGCAGCGGATCGGTTTCGAGGCCGCGCACTTCGAACACCAGCGTCTTATCGCCGAACTCGAAAATGGCGACTTCGGTGTTGGCCACGTCGCCGGCGTCTTCATACCCGAGCCGACCGCCATAGGTAATGACGTTGTCGGCCAACCGGTCGACGCCGAGCCCCCATCGCGCGATGTCCATTTGATGCGGCCCTTGGTTGCCCATATCGCCGTTGCCCCATTCGCGCTGCCAATGCCAATCGTAATGGAACTGCTTGCGAGTGACCGGCAGCGTTTGGCTGGGACCGCACCACAGGTCGTAGTCGACCGTTGCCGGGACGTCGTAGTTGCCCTTCGGTCCGATCGACTTGCGTCGCTTGTAGCACAGTCCGCGAGCCAGTTTAACCTCTCCGATCTTTCCGGCTTTGATGTAATCGATGGCATCGGTCGTTCCCTTGAGTGAACGGCATTGGGTGCCGGTCTGGCAGATGCGATTGTACTTGTTTGCGGCTTCGACGATCCGGCGGCCCTCACTGACGTTGTAGCTGACCGGCTTCTCCACGTAGACGTCCTTGCCCGCCTGCATCGCCCAGATGGCGGCCAGAGCGTGCCAATGGTTGGGCGTGGCAATCGAGACGATGTCGACCGAGGGATCGTCGAGCACGCGGCGAAGGTCGCGAGCATAGGCCGGTTTCGACTTCTGAAGCTCCTCGACGAGCTTCACCGCACTTTGGCCATGCACCTCGTCGGCGTCCACGACGTAGACGATCTCGGTGTCCTTGTGCGCAATGAATTCTTTCATGTGTTCGCCGCCGCGACAGCCAACGCCGATGACCGCCGCGCGAAGTTTGTCGTTCGGCGATTTCGCCGGGGCTTCCTCGTTCTCGCCGGCCAGCAACCGAGCGGCCGGCAATACGGCCGTCATCGCGGCGGCCAATGCGGAATCTTCCAAGAACCGGCGGCGTGTGCATTTCGTCATCGAAGTTGCTCCTACAAAAAGTTAGGCGGGATGGAGGTGTAGGCGGGTATCGTGCGGCGCGCTCACCGGAGCGAACTCCGACGAATCGCATGCTCGTATTGTATCAATTCTCGCGCAAAACTGCAAACTTTGTTTATTTCTTGGGGCCTACGGCAACAGGCCGCGGGCGGTGATCCCCTCGACCACTCGGCCGACCGCAATGTCCATCGCCGCGTGGCGCATCGTCTCGTTGGTGCGTTGCGCTCGCTCGTAGACCTGCTGGAACGTCGTTTCCATGCGATCGGCCAATCGGCGTTCGACCTCGTCGCGGGTCATCTGGTCGCGTTGGGTCTCCTGCGTATATTCCAAATACGAGACGAAGACGCCGCCCGCGTTGCACAAAATGTCGGGAATAATAAAAACATTGCGGCCGTTGAGGATTGCATCGGCCGGCGGCGTCAGCGGGGCGTTGGCGCCTTCGGCAATCATCGTCGCGCGGATCCGCCCGGCGTTTTCCTCGGTAATAACCGAACCGGCCGCGGCAGGGATCAACACGTCGCATTCGGCTTCGAGCACGGCATCTCGGGCAATGTCAGTGGCGCCGGCGAATCCCTTGACGCCGCCGCTGGCCGCAACATGGGCCGCCAACTTCGAAACGTCCAATCCGTTCTCGCGATACACGCCGCCCGCAACGTCCGAGACCGCAACGACCCGGGCGCCGCGCTCGGCAATGGTCAGCGCCGCCACCGCTCCGACGTTGCCAAATCCCTGCACCGCCACGCGCAAATCGGAGATGCGCCGGTTCAATCGTTCGCAGGCCGAGGCTATGGTCGCCACCACGCCGCGTCCGGTGGCCTCGCGGCGTCCGACGATTCCGCCCAACACGACCGGCTTGCCCGTGACGAAACACCCGACGGTAATTGACCGGCCGTCGCTATACGAAACGCAATCGCGGATATGGCCCATGTCGCGCTCGTTCGTGCCCATGTCGGGGGCAGGCACGTAGATTTCCGGACCGATGTGCCGGCGCACGCCTCGGGTGAATCCTCGAAGCACGATCTCTTTTTCGACCGGACTCAGACTGGCCGGATCGCAACAGATGCCCGCCTTGCCGCCGCCGAACGGCACGCCGACGAGCGATGTCTTCCACGTCATCTCCATCGCCAAACCGGTGACTTCGTCAAGGCTCACCGTCTCGGTCATCCGAATGCCGCCCTTGGCCGGACCGAGGATGTCGCTGTGCCGCACGACGAACGTCGGAACGTGCAGAATCCGCCCGTCGAGCATCATCGGATGGATCACGGTTCGAATCTGCTCCGACGGCTCGATGATCCGCTGAAGCATCGCCTCATCAAGTTTCAGGCGTTCCGCAGCCTGCCGGGCGTTCCAAACCGCGGTGCCGAGAATCGTTCCGCTCGCATGGCTCATCGTTGTTTCTTCCGTGTTTTCTGGAGTTCCGTGACCGCCTCGACCAGTTTGGCCGGGCCGTGCCGAATCACATCGCAGGCCGGCAGGCCGAGCCGGCGGCTTACTTGCTCGCACTCGTCGTCCACGTCGCGATCCGAAAACCTTAGTCCGTTGACCGCCACGCCAATGACTCGGCAGGGATGCATGATGTTCGCGGCCGCCTCGTAAAACTCGACGACTTTTTCCAGCGACGGCAGAGACACGTCCTCCATTCCCATGACCGTGTCGCGGCCCATCTCATAACAAAGAATCAGTCCGTCGGGCATCAAACCGTGCAGCAGCCCCAACGTGACGCAGGAGTAACGCGGATGGAACAGGCTGCCTTGCCCCTCGACGACGATGACCTCATGATGCTGATTGGCCAGCACCAGCTTTTCGGCCGCTCCGGTCACGAAATCGGCGATGACCCGATCGATCGGACAACCTCCGCCGGCAACCAAAATGCCCGTCTGACCGGTCGCCACAAAAGCGGCATCAACCCCCGATCGTTTCAGTCCGTCGGCCAGTTCGACGCTGGCGACCATCTTTCCACAACTGCAATCGTTGGCGATCGTGTGGATCCGCAGGCAGTCGTCGCGAAGCCCGACGCGTTGGGCCACGTCGCGCTCGTCGTTGTCGCGAATGTCGATCAGTTGCACGCCATGGACGGCGGCTGCTTTGTAGAACTCCGGATCGTCGCGAAGGAATTCATGCAGGCCCGAGACGACGGTCATCTTCCGCGCAATCGCTTCGAGAATAATCGGGTGCCAATGCGGCGGGATTTTTCCGCCGGGCGGCGCGATACCGACGACGAACGTGTTGGCCCCGGCAGCGTCGGCCAACGATCCGACGCATGGGATCGATCCGCCGGCCCCAAAAACCTCCTGAGCCGACTTGCCGGCCGACTGCCGATCCAGCACGGCCACGACCTCGTCGGGCCGATACCGGAGCAGACAGATGGCCGTTTTGGCCGTGAAGGCGTCGTTGAACCCGTCGGTCATAATCGCCATGCGTCGTGCGGTTGCCATGACACAGAGTGTACTTTGCCGGCAATTTTCAAACAAGCCTGAACCCTTGGTCACGGCTATAGTTACGACGATATTTAATATAGACCTCTCGGCCGCCGAACATTTCTTTCGACCTCGCTATTGCAAAAAGGAAAGCCACCGCTACAATGGCGGTATTACGGCATTCAATTCCGTAACACCACTGTTGGCCACAGTAACGTTCGAACCCTCCAACACTCCCCACTTTTTTTCTAAGAGGTAGCGAGACTATGAGAATCTTGGCGATTAGCATCTTCACGATTGGCATTCTTGGCGGAGCGGTTTGTTTGCCAAGCGCGAGCGCCGTCACGACGACTTTTTCTGAGTTGGAAGCCGTCGACCAGGACGGAAACAGCAGTTTTGAGGGCGGCCCGATCGAAATGACGGGCATCGTGATCAACAACCCCTATGACATGCTCAGCGGCGCCGACGAGTGGCAGGTCTTCATCCAATCGGTCAATCCAAACGATATTGGCGGCGCGGCCCTGTACATGGTCCGGGCGTTCACCTACTCCAATCCGCCGCAAATCTACAGCAACGAAGTCTGGGGTTCCGAAATCGAGCGTTTGATGGTCGACTCGGGCACCGATGGGCAGTCGCTCGCTTACGGCGACCTGGTGACCGTGACCAGTGATGTCGCCGGCATGTTTTACAAAGGGAAGTTCAATATCAACGAACAGCACATGACCGATTCGGCCTATGATTTCGACATCACCGTGCTGTCACGCGGCGGCACGCCCGTGGCCACTCCACTTTCGCTCTCCCAAGTGAAATCCGCGGACAACACGCAATTCCTCTTCGATTCAACGCGAGCGACGGGTGCCGAGCATTATCAAGGAACGCTCGTCCATCTCGATAATCTGTTTCTCGATCCGGCGAGCGTTTCGCTGTGGAACAACAACGCGACCGTGGTCGTCAAACAAGGCGATCTGTCGATGGATCTGAAGCTAGGGCTCGACGAAAACCTGTCGCCCGAGTCGATGGATGTTGCCTCGCTAACGTCGAATCCGTTCAGCATCACCGCGATTTTTGACCAGGATAGCTACAACGCCAAGAGCGGATATCGTCTCTGGCTGACCAATGCGTCGCAGATGACCGTTCCGGAGCCGGGCAGTTGCTGCCTGTTGCTCCTCGCGGCCTTGTCGGCATTGCTCGTCCGGCGTAAGCTAACGTGAGCGGCGGTTTCCGGGCCAGAGACGTGTAGGAAACGAGTTCATGTCGACCCATCGCACGGCATTCAGCCTGATCGAATTGCTGGTCGTCGTAACGATCATTGGCATCCTCGTCGCCTTGCTCCTGCCGGCCGTCCAGCAGGCTCGCGAGGCGGCAAGACAGATGCAGTGCACCAACAACCTGAAGCAGATTGGACTGGCGCTCCACAATTATCACTCGGCCATCGGATCGTTTCCGCCGGGCAATTTGCGCCGCACGAAAGTCGACACCTGCCCCGGCGCGCCCGAGCCGGCTACGTCGTACTCAACGCACTTCGGCAGTTGGCTGATTGCCATACTGCCCTATATCGAGCAGAAGACGTTGTGGGATCGGTACGATCTTCGTTATGACAACGAATCGCCACAGAATCAGGCTGTCCGCGAAACCTTTGTCTCGGCCTATCTTTGTCCGTCGGAGACGGAGCAGACCTCGCTCGGAACGCCGGCGACGGGTCCCGCCGCCCAGGCCGGCGCGAAATATGCCCCTGGCTCGTATCGCGCCATGAGTGGGCGAAGCGACGACGGGTTCAACTTCCTCGATTCCGAAATGACGCTCCACACCTACGCCAGGGAATCGCGAGGCCCAATCCACATGGTCGGCGTCTGGGGCTACACGACCGAAAGCCTCGACACGATCAAGGATGGCTCATCGCAAACGCTGCTGGTCGGCGAGGCGACCGCGTCGACCAACCTGCCGTATCGAACCTACTGGGCCTACCCCTACGCCTACTACACCCTGTCCGGTGCAACAGATGAACCTCGAACGCTCTGGGGCGACTTCGACCGTTGCGTCGACGCCGGAGGGCCAACCGACGATATCCCCTGCAAACGCGGCTGGGGTAGCGTCCATCCGTCCGGGATCAATTTCGTCTACTGCGACGGGTCGGTGCGACTGATCCCGAAAACAATCGACATGCGGATCTTCGGCGATCTGGCAACGATCGACGGCGGCGAAGCCACAATGCCGCCGGATTGATCGATTGATCAGCCGTTGGTGAAATGCCCTCACCCTAACCCTCTCCCGGCGGGAGAGGGGACGATTAGCTGTGTCGGCATAGCTCCTGAAAAACGTTTTCGACCACGTCAACATCGATCTGTTGAAGACGTTGACCGGCGCCGGCCATCAACGAGAGGTCGGCCAACTGCGAGACCTGCCGCGGTATACCGTGCGACAATTCGTGCAACCGTTCGACGGCCGGCTTGGCAAAAATCGGCGAGCGGCGGCCTGCCTGGGCCAGGAGCGACGTCACGCAATGCTCGGTATCGGCCGGCTCCCACGGTTCGAGATCGACCCGCAGTTCCGCCATGTCAATGAGCCGATCACCCAAAACGGCCTCGGAGATTTCACGGCCCGCCAAGACGACGCTCAAACGCGCTTCCGGCGAACGATCGTAGTTGGCCAGGCGTTCGATGCACTGCAACGTCTCGGGGCCTGCCCGATCGACGTCGTCGAACAACGCGATGGCTGCAAGCTGCTGATAACGGTACTCGATCAACCGATCGCTCAGCTTCCGCCAAAGCGCCGACAGCGACGACGTTTGGTCCAGGCTGCATCCCCAACCGGAAAGAACTCGCCACAGCATCTCGGCCGGCTCGACGGCCAAAAGACTAAGCTTCGCCACGGGCTGCGCGGCCTGCCGAATCTGCGCGGCGAAGATTTTTAGCAGAAACGACTTTCCGCTGCCCGACGGACCTGAAATCAACCCAAGCCGACGTTTCTCGAGCACCAGAAACTGGAGTCGGGCAAGCGCCTCTTCATGTGTAGGGCTCTGATAGAAGAAATTCGGATCCAGAACGTTTCGAAACGGCGATTCGCCCAGTCCCCAATATGCTTGATACATCGATCTCTGTCCCCCAGGGCATAGTATCTCCCGTATATCCTCTTTTTTCGGTATAATCCGGCGGAGAATTGAGGACGTGTCTGAAAACGGGTCCCCTCTCCCGCCGGGAGAGGGTTAGGGTGAGTCATGACAAACCGCTATTTCGTCGAAGAACCGATCTCGCATAGCCACGTGACGCTTTCCGGGCCCGAGGCCCATCACCTGATCCACGTGATGCGAGCCGGGCCGGGCACGCAGGTCGTCCTGTTCGACGGCAGCGGCGCCGAGTTCCCGGCCGTCGTCGACAGTTTCCGGCGAAGCACGGTCGAATTGTCGATCCTCTCGCGCGATGAAATCAGCCGCGAATTGCCGATGGCCATCACGCTCGGCGTTACGCTGCCGAAGGGCGATCGCCAGAAATGGCTGATCGAGAAAGCGGTCGAATTGGGCGTCGCCCGGGTTGTGCCGCTGAGCACCGACCGCGCGGTTGCCCAACCGGTCGAACAGGCGGTCCAGCGATTGCGCCGCTCGGTCATCGAGGCCTCGAAACAATGCGGCCGAAACCAGTTGATGCAGATCGACGAAGCGCGAAGCTGGCCCGATTTCATTGCGGACACGGCCGGGCTGACGTGCCGATTGTTGGCCCATCCGCGGACGAATGACGCCGAGACGGAACTGCCGCCGGTGATGCCCGACCGCGTTGCGATTGCCGTCGGTCCCGAAGGCGGTTTCACCGATGCCGAGGTGGCGTTGGCGGTTGACGCCGGTTGGCAATCGATCGATCTCGGCTCGCGCATTCTCCGCATCGAGACCGCCGCCATCGCGATGGCTGTGCTGGTTGCGACCCCTTGACCGCATCGACGATTATTGACAACCGGAGAGGTATTTGCTAGGGTTTATCAAGGAGGGGTTGATTGCCATGCCTTCATTAACCGTGGAACTTGATGGGCAGGTTGCCGACGTGGTCCGCACGATGGCTGCGGCCCAGCGCCGCAGCGAACGCGAAATCGTCCAAGAAGCGGTGGCCGCCTATGCCCACAGTGCTCGTCCCATGCCGCAAGGTATCGGCAAATACCGGAGCGGTCAGGCCGATGTTTCGGAAAGGGCCAAAGACATTCTCCGTGACGCGGCGAAGGAACGACGATGGCCTTAGTGTGCGACACTGGCGGCGTGTACGCCCTCTATGACGCCGACGACAAGCATCACCCGGCCGCCAAACGCGTGGTGGAGGCCGAAGTGGGACCGTTGTATCTACCCGTCGTCCTGCTGGCGGAAATCGACTACTTGCTCACGGCGCGATTAGGCGTCGATGCGGCCTTGGATTTCCTCCAGAGCGTCGAATCGTCGGCCTTCACTCTGGTCGAGCTAACGACGGAAGACCTTATCCGCTGCCGCGAATTGGCGGCTCAATACCGAGACATGCCGTTCGGCATCGCCGACGCTGCGGTCGTTGCGACGGCGGAACGCTTAAGAATCGAACGACTTCTCTCCGTGGACGAGCGACATTTTCGAGCGGTCAAGCCACGAGGGCTGGACGGTTTCATTCTCTTGCCGACAGACCAAGAATGATGGCAACAATCGTTCGGTAACGCGTAAGCCTTTGTGCCCGACGCGATGGAAGAGGCAGCGCTCCCCAACATGGGACGCCATGCAACATTCACTCGAGGCGGAGGGCAAGGGATTCGAACCCTCAACCGGTTTCCCGGCACCTGATTTCGAGTCAGGCCGCTAGCCATTCGCATACCCTCCGTGTGGCTTGCGCCACGTGGCAACTCGTACGCTCGAACGAGCCGCCGCAGAACTTGAAAAGAGTATCCTATTCCCCCCGTCTGGTCAAGTGCCCAACGCGAATTGCGCGAACAAATTCGCCGAAACTCGACCGGAGATGCATTCATTTGGCCCAAAGGGGTGGCCGATCGGGTTTTTTCGACGGCTCCTGCGCCCCCAAACTCATCGCCACCGATACGGTCGAGCACAATCCAGAAATTTTTACGAACCTATTACATACCGGAAACAGAGCAGCCATAGGGGTTTAGGCGAAAACATCTATAATTGCTTCAAACGGGAAAAGTTCATCGTCATGGAGATATGCGATCATGTTGGTTCACCAAGCGTCGACGAGCACCACGACCGATCAACCGATGGAAAAACATCCGGCCGGTTCCAATGCCAGGGTGCTGCTGTGTAGCGTTTTCGGTCCCTACGGCCAAGACGACGAATACGGCAGCCGGCAGATGAACCCGATGGAGTTGTATCACAACCAAGTCACGCGAACGCAAGGCGCGTTCTCGTTGCGGATGTTCCATCGCAGTTGGGGTCTGATGATGATCCAGGCGAACATCTCGGCCCCGTGCTCGCTTCTCGATTTCCCAACGCTCGACCGATTCATCGAAGAAATTCGCGCCCGGCAATACGACGTCATCGGCATTTCGTCGATCATTCCGAACATGCTGAAAGTCAAGAAGATGTGCGAATTGATTCGGCAATACCAGCCGAACGCCGTGATCGTTATCGGTGGGCATATCGCCAATGTTCCCGACTTGGCCGACCGGATCGACGCCGACCATATCGTTCGCGGCGAAGGCGTGCGATGGTTCCGCCGTTTCCTGGGCGAAGACGACGCTCAGCCGTTGCGTCATCCGCTGATCACTTCCGGCTTCGGGACGCGCACCCTCGGCGTCAGCCCGAAAGAACGCCGCGGCGACGTGGCCGCGACGGTCGTGCCATCGGTCGGCTGTCCGTTGGGATGCAATTTCTGCTCCACCTCGGCCATGTTCGGCGGCAAGGGCAAGTCGGTCAATTTCTATCAGACCGGCGACGAACTGTTCGAGATCATGCGGCAGATGGAAGCCGAGATGGGCGTCTGCTCGTTCTTCATGATGGACGAGAACTTCCTGCTGCACCGCAAACGCGCGTTGCGCCTGCTCGAACTGGTGGAGGAACACAACAAGTCGTGGTCGCTCTACGTTTTCAGTTCGGCCAACGTCATCCTCTCCTACACGATGGATCAACTGATCCGATTGGGCATCGCCTGGGTGTGGATGGGCATCGAAGGCTGCAACAGCCAATACACCAAGCTGACCGGCGTCGACACCTTCGCCCTGGTCCGCGAACTGCAATCGAACGGCATTCGCGTGCTCGGTTCGACGATCATCGCGTTGGAGAATCACACGGCCGACAACATCGACGCGGCGATCGATCATGCCGTGCGGCACGACACCGATTTCCACCAGTTCATGCTCTATACGCCGATCCCCGGCACGCCGTTGCATGCCGAATTGCTGGCCAAGGGCGTGATGAAGGACGAGAGCGAATATCACCTGAGCGATATCCATGGCCAGTCGATTCTCAACTACCGCCATCCGAGCTTGACCGACGAGCAAACGGCCGAGTTTATGATTCGGGCGTTCGATCGCGATTTCGCGGTCAACGGGCCAAGCACGGTCCGGATCGTTCGCACGACGCTTGCCGGTTGGCGCCGCCACAAGAACCATCCCGATCCTCGCGTTCGCGCCCGGTACGCCTGGGAGGTTCGCGACCTGGCCACAACGTTCTCGGCCGTCGTCGCCGCGGCCAGGCTGCACTTCCGCAACAATCCGGCGCTCTACGCCAAGATGTCGGCGCTGCTGCGCGAGTTGCACGCCGAGTTCGGCCTGAAGTCGCGCATTTCGTCGGCCATCGGCGGACGTTGGGTCTATCGCCAGATGCGGAAGGAAGAAAAACGGCTGGCCGAGGGGTTCAGCTACGAGCCGCCAACCTTCTACGAACGCAATGCGGCCGTGACCGATCGGCCTGAAGTGCCACTGTGCCGCGCGGCCGAGCCGCTCGCCATGCCGTGCAAGCCAACCGTGGCCGCACTCGAGAAACGCACCCGCGAAATGGCGATTGTGTAAGAAGAGCCCTCACCCCCGGCCCCTCTCCGGGCACCGACCGAAGGTTGGTCGGGAGAGGGGAGACTGGGGATGTCGTTATGCTTTCAGCTTCTTCACGACCGCGCGGATGAAGTCCGGCGTGGTGCCGCAGCAACCGCCGAGGAACGCGGCCCCAGTCTCGACCAGTTCCGGTACGAAACCGGCGAACTCGTCGGGCGTTTGTTTGTAGACCGTCTGACCGTCGACGTTTTCGGGCAGCCCGGCATTGCCCTTGATCCAGATCGGCCGATCGGTCGAAGCCCGCAAGCGGCGGCACACGTCGACCATGCCGGCGATGCCGTGCCCGCAATTGCTTCCGATCACATCGGCGCCGGCCGCCGTGAGTTTCTCGGCCGCCTGCTCGGGCGTTGTGCCCATCATCGTGCGGTCCCGCTTCGCGCCCGAATCGAATGTCAAGCAGGCCACCACGGGCAGGCCCGTCTCTTTGGCCGCCGCAACGGCCAGAGCGGCCTCGGTTGGGTCCGACATCGTTTCAATGACGATTCCATGTGCGCCGGCCTGGGCGATGGCTGCGACCTGTTCGGCGAACGCCCCCTTCAGAGCCTCCTCGCTCACTTCGCCCATCATCAGCATGACGCCGGTCGGCCCGACCGAGGCGAAAACCATAGCCCGATCCGCCGCCGCTCGCAGCGAAATCCCGACGCCGGCCCGATTGATCTCGGCAACCTTTTCCGAGAGTCCATGTCGGGCCAGGACGAACCGATTTGCGCCGAAGGTGTTCGTCAGGATGATCCGGCTGCCCGCATCGACATAGGCCCGGGCGACCTCCTCGACCTTGGCCGGTTCGGCCAGATTCCAAGCGTCGGGGCAGGCTCCGATGGGCAAGCCACGCTGCTGGAGCTGGGTGCCCCAGGCGCCGTCGGTCACGGTTGTGCCTTGTGCAATGAGTTTTTCGATCGTCGGGTGCATCTTTTTCCTCCTTGTCAACGGATCCGTCCGAGGCATTGTAGTCTACATGGCCGATATCGGGAATATCCCTCGGACCCGTGAAAAAAAGGACGCCCCCCGCTGACAAAACGTTCACCGGCAAGCGGCGACTTGACAATTACCCCCCTCAGGCATACCATTCCGTACAAAATTTCACCCTTTCAGGATGTTCCGCATGGCCATTGCAGCAAATCTCGGATTCCCCCGTATCGGCGTTCGCCGTGAATTGAAACGATCGATCGAGAGCTATTGGTCGGGATCGATCGATCCCGAGGAGCTTCAAGCCTCGGCGGCCGATTTGCGCAAACGGCATTGGAACCTTCAACAATCCCTAGGCATCGAACATATCCCCTCGAACGACTTTTCGCTCTACGATCATGTCCTCGATACGGCGGCCATGCTGGGAGCCGTGCCGAAGCGTTTTTCATGGTCGAGCGGAACGGTCGATTTGGCAACCTATTTCGCCCTGGCCCGCGGCACTGACGACATCGCGCCGCTGGACATGACCAAATGGTTTGACACGAACTACCATTATCTGGTTCCCGAGTTCGAGTCGGGCATGAAGTTCCATCTGGCTTCGACCAAACCGGTCGACCAGTTCCAAGAGGCGCTGGCCCTGGGCATCCACACCCGGCCCGTGTTGCTCGGGCCGGTCTCGTTTCTGTTGTTGGGTAAATCGAAGAGTCCACAAGTCAAACCGCTGAATCTTCTGAAAGACCTGCTGCCCGTCTACGAAGAAGTTCTTTGGAAGCTGGCCCACGCCGGAGCCGATTGGGTCCAGGTCGACGAACCGGTGTTGGCGCTCGACCTGCCGAAAGAAGCGATCGCGGCAATCGAGTCAAGCTGCGCCCGGCTGAGCGCGGCCTCCGATAAGATTCGCGTCTGCTTGACGACCTACTTCGGCGACCTGGGCGATAACCTGCCGGCCGTGCTCAAACTGCCGGTGGCGGCCGTGCATCTCGATCTGGTTCGCGCTCCCGGCCAATTGGACCGTGCATTGGAACTGATTCCCAAGGGAACGATGCTTTCGCTCGGCGTGATCGACGGCCGAAATGTCTGGCGCAATGATTTGCAGAAAACCTTGCAGACGCTCGAACGCGTCGCCGGATCGTTGGGACGCGATCAAATGCTGATTGCCCCGTCGTGTTCCTTGCTGCATTGTCCAATGGACCTCGAAATGGAAACCTCGCTCGACGCCGAGGTAAAAAGTTGGATGGCGTTCGCCAAGCAGAAGCTTGAAGAGACGGTTCTTTTGGCCGAGGCCGTCCATCGCGGCCGGGCGGTGGTCGAAGACGATCTGGCGGCGAACCGGACCTCGCTCGAAAGCCGAAAACGTTCGCCGAGGCTGAACAATCCGGTCGTCCGAAAACGCATGGCTGCGGTCGATTCCGACATGCTTCGCCGGCGGCATCCGTTTGCCGAACGCCGCGAAGCCCAACGGAAGCGCTGGGCGTTGCCGCTGCTGCCGACAACCACGATCGGCTCGTTCCCGCAAACCAGCGAAGTGCGAAAAGCCCGGGCGGCCATGAAAAAAGGCGATTGGACCGTCGATCGCTACGAGGAGTTCTGCCGCCAGGAAATCGAACGAGCCGTCCGGTTCCAAGAAGAGGTCGACCTCGACGTGCTCGTCCACGGCGAGTGCGAACGGACCGACATGGTCGAATATTTCGGCGAGCAGATGGAAGGATTCACGTTCACGCAGAACGGTTGGGTACAGAGTTACGGCACGCGATGCGTGAAGCCGCCGGTCATCTTCGGCGACGTTTCCCGGCCGAAGCCGATGACCGTTCGCTGGTCGGAATACGCCGCCTCGCTGACCTCCCGCCCGATGAAAGGCATGTTGACCGGGCCGATCACCATCCTGCAATGGTCGTTCGTGCGCGACGACCAGCCGCGTCGCGACACGGCGTTCCAGATCGCGCTCGCCGTGCGCGATGAAGTAACCGACCTCGAATCGGCCGGCATCGGGATCATTCAGATCGACGAGCCCGCGCTGCGCGAGGGACTCCCGTTGCGAAAGAGTGCCTGGGCCGACTATCTTCGTTGGGCGGTCGACGCGTTCCTGCTGTCGTCAACCGGCGTGGCCGACGACACGCAAATCCACACGCACATGTGTTATTCGGAGTTCAACGACATCATCGAATCGATCGCCGAGTTGGATGCCGACGTGATTTCGATCGAGGCGTCGCGGTCCGACATGGAACTGCTCGACGCGTTCATTCGATACCGATATCCCAACGAGATTGGCCCCGGCGTTTACGACATCCACAGCCCGCGCGTGCCCGAAACCGAAGAGATCATGGGCCGGCTCCAAAAAGCGTTGCGTGCCATCCCGCCCGACATGCTTTGGGTGAACCCCGACTGCGGCCTGAAAACCCGCGGCTGGCCCGAGGTCCGCGCCGCGCTGAGCAACATGGTCGACGCCGCAAAGAGCCTGCGCCGCACGATGGAGCGATAGACAACGGCATCCCCTCACCGCCGGCCCCGCTCCCAAAGGGAAAGGGGAGGTGTTGCGCGATATTTCCTAGAACAGCCCCACGATCTGATCGTTCTCGTCGATGTCGATCGATTCGGCGGCGGGCACCCTCGGCAAGCCGGGCATCGTCATGATGTCGCCCGTCAAAACCACGACGAATCCCGCGCCGGCCGAAACCCGAACGTCGCGCAACGGAACGTCAAACGCCTTGGGACGGCCGATCAACAACGGATCGGTCGACAGCGAATATTGCGTCTTCGCCATGCAGATCGGCAATTCGCCGAACCCGGCGTCTTGAAGCTGGTGGAACTTGTCGCGGAGTTTCTTGTCGGCCAGCACGTCGGTCGCGCCGTAAATCTCGCGGCAGATGATGCCGACCTTCTGCCAAAGCGTGCAGGTGTCGGGATAGAGCAGCGAGAAGTCGGCCTTCGTGTTTTCGACCACCTCGACGACCGCCCGGGCAAGCTCCTCGGCGCCTTCGCCGCCGCGAGCCCAGTGGTCGGCCTTGACGATCTTCACCGACAGATACGCGCACTTGTCCTTGATGAATTGGATCTCTTCTTCGGTATCGCTTGAGAAGTGGTTGATGGCCACGACGACCGGCAAGCCGAACCGGTGGATGTTCTCGATGTGCTTCTTCAGGTTCTCGACGCCCTTGTCGAGCGCCTCGACGTTCGGCTTGCTCAGTTCCTTCAACGGCACGCCGCCGTGCAGTTTCAACGCGCGGACCGTGGCCACGATCACCACCGCGTCGGGCTTGATGCCGGCCTTGCGGCACTTGATGTTCAGGAACTTCTCGGCACCCAGGTCGGCGCCGAAACCGGCCTCGGTCACGGTGTATTCCGAGAGCCGCATCGAAAACTTCGTCGCCAAAACGCTGTTGCAGCCGTGCGCGATGTTGGCGAACGGGCCGCCGTGGATGAAGGCCGGATTGTTCTCCAGCGTCTGCACGAGGTTCGGCTTGATCGCGTTCTTCAACAGCACGGCCATCGCGCCGTTGGCCTTCAAATCGGCCGCCGTGATCGGCTTCCGATCGTAAGAATAGGCCACGATGATCTTTCCGAGCCGCTCTTTCAACTCCCGCAACGATTCCGAAAGGCAGAAGACGGCCATCACTTCCGAAGCCACGGTGATGTCATAGCCGGCCTCGTGAGGAACCGAGTTGCCGACGCCGCCGAGTCCCACGATGATGTCACGCAACGCTCGATCGTTCATGTCGACCACGCGCCGCCAAACAATCCGCCGGGGATCGATCCCCAACGCATTGCCATGATGCAGATGGTTGTCGAGGATGGCCGACAGCAAGTTGTGGGCCAACTCGATCGCGTGGAAGTCGCCGGTGAAGTGCAGGTTGATGTCCTCCATCGGGACGACCTGGGCATAGCCGCCGCCCGCAGCGCCGCCCTTCATACCGAAACACGGACCCAGCGACGGCTCGCGCAGACAGACGGTCGCCTGCTTGCCGATCCGATTCAGGCCGTCGCACAGACCGATGCTGGTGGTCGTTTTGCCCTCGCCGGCAGGCGTCGGCGTGATGGCCGTGACCAGGACGAGTCGACCGGCCGGCTTCTTTTCCAGCCGGCGGAAAAGATCCAGCGACACCTTGGCTTTATGCTTGCCATAGTGCTCAAGATCGTCGTCGGCAATCTTCAGTTTCGCTGCGATCTCTTCGACCGGCAGCATCGTGGTGCTTCGGGCAATCTCGATATCCGGCGGCAGTGTTCGGGCGGAGTCTGACATGGTAGTGGATAGTGGGTGGTAGATAGTGGATAGTTTTTCAGCCGCTTGCGGCTTCGCAAAAAACGTCTGACCTCAGCTCGAATAGAACTCGCGAACTCGCATCAGCACGTCGAATCCTTGGAGCTTCAGGCATTCTTCCAGGCAGACCATGGCCGGATGGCTCGAATCGAGAACCTCGTAGTTCCGCTTCACCGATCCGATGACCATGTCGAGACCCAGCGGCATGGCCTTGGTCAAGAACGCGCTTTCCAGCGGTCCCTTGACCGGTGAGCCGTCGGCGCACTTCGGCGGCAACATGACGGTGAAATTGCTCAAACCAACCGAGGCATGACAGCCCGCGAAATAGGGATCGGCATGGATCATTTCCATCGCGGCGATCAGCCGATGGATGTTTCCTTCCGAATCGCTGCCCAACGGAGCGATGCCGGGATCGATGATAAAGTCGTCGTTCGTCGCGCCGGGACACTGCGCCAAAAAAGTGCCGACCAGTTGCTTTGCGGCCTGGAACGTTTCTTCGGCCGAGTGACAGGGCTT
>JAEWUR010000128.1 GCA_023397045.1 Planctomycetota bacterium | reverse complement strand
AACCGTGGATTGCCGGATCTCGTTATTGTCGCCACAGACGCAAATTGCCACGGAGCCAATGCCCGCCGCAAAACATTCCAGAAGACCGTCGAACCAATACAGGCACAAACCATTTTCGCAATACCCGACCCGCATATTGAGCGCTGGCTGCTGCGCGATCCTGCCGCGTTCAAGGAAGTACTGGGCTCACCATGTCACGTCGTGCAACAGAAATGTGACCGCGACCGTTACAAAAAGCTACTGATTGATTCCGTTCGTGAAGCGGGGGCTGTTCCTTTGCTTGGAGGTTTGGAGTATGCCGACGACATTGTGCGCAACATGAACCTGAGTCCCAATTGCGGTGACCGGGATATCGGTGACTTCCTCGAAGAACTGCACGCTCGCGCTCGCCTCTGGAAGCAGAAAATGTAGCCATTGAGGGTACAACGACCCCACCACTAGGTGCAGGGATTGAAAAATCAAGGGTCCGCCTCTATCATTCCCTATCCTTTTTTCTTCACCCCTGTCCTGCTTATTCCATGAACACCTTCGACGGAAAGATCGGGTTGGTGATGGGCGTGGCCAACGATCGGAGCATCGCCTGGGCCATGAGCCAGGCGCTGTACGACGAAGGGGCCGAACTGGCCTTCACCCACCTGCCCGGCCCGTCGAGCGAACGACGCGTCCGAGAACTCGTCGGACCGCGCAACGCCAAAATCGTCCTCCCGTGCGACGTCCAGAAAGACGACGATATCCAAAACGTCTGCGATGCCGTTCGCGACGAATACGGCCGAATCGATTTCCTGATCCACTCGGTCGCCTTCGCGCCGCCGCAAGAACTGCGAAAGCCCTACGTCGAGATGAGCCGAGCCGGCTGGCATTTGGCCATGGACATCAGCGTGTACAGTCTCGTGGCCGCGTGCCGCGCCGTCGCGCCGATGATGACCGAAGGCGGAACGATCGTCACGATCAGCTACTACGGCGGCGAAAAAGTCGTACCCGGCTACAACATGATGGGCGTCTGCAAAGCCTCGCTCGAACACAGCGTGCGATACCTCGCCTGGGACCTCGGCCGACAAAACATCCGCGTCAACTGCATCAGCGCCGGCCCGATGCGAACGCTCAGCGCCGCGGGAATCGCCGGCTTCGACGAGCTGCGCGAGCACGCCTTGCAGAAATCGCCCCTCGGCCGCAACGTCGATCCCGCCGAACTCGGCGCCGCGGGACTTTACCTGCTCGGACCGCTCTCCGCCGGCGTTACCGGCGAGACCATCCACGTCGACTGCGGCTACAGCATCGTAGGGCTGTAACAAAATCTCCCCTCGCCCGCTTGCGGGAGAGGGGCAGGGGGTGAGGGCCTTCATCTCCCCTCGCCCGCAAGCGGGAGAGGGGCAGGGGGTGAGGGCGGCCAGAAGTCCTTTTGATATTTTTTCCTTACCATCATCACCCTGTACCAAAAATCATGGACCATCTGCCCCACCTCTCTCTCGCCCTCCTTGCATCGACCGTCGTTCTGGCTGCCGCAATCCAATCGTCCCAAGCCGACGACGATTGGCAAAAACTCTACGACAAAGGAACCTACAAAAACCCGGAAGGCCAAACGCTCCCCTATCGCCTGATGAAGCCCGAGACGGTCGGGCCGGGCCAGAAATATCCGCTCGTCCTGTTCCTGCACGGACTTGGCGAACGCGGAGACGACAACGCCGCGCAACTGGTCCATGGTGCGGCCGATTTCGCTACGGCCGAGAATCGGCGGAAGTATCCTTGCTTCGTCGTCGCCCCGCAATGTCATCCCGACGACACCTGGGTGCCCGAGGCGAGCCTCTTCTCCGTGCGTCCCATGAACGAACAGCCGACCGAATCGCTGAAACTCGCCCTCGAATTGGTCGACCAGTTGGCGGCCGATCTGCCGGTCGATCCACAGCGGATCTACATCACGGGCCTTTCAATGGGTGGATTCGGCACCTGGGAATCGATCATACGGCGTCCCGATTTCTTCGCGGCCGCGCTGCCGGTCTGCGGCGGAGGCGACCCGGCCTATGCCGAGGCGATCAAAAACCTGCCGATCTGGGCCTTCCACGGCGATGCCGACAATGTCGTGGTGCCCGCCCGGACCAAGACGATGATCGAAGCCGTCCAAAAAGCCGGCGGCACGCCGAAAATGACCATCTACCCCGGCGTCGCCCACAACAGTTGGGCTCAAACCTACGCCGATCCCGAGGCCATGCGGTGGCTGTTCTCCCAAACCAAGCCTGGCGACCTTCCTTAACGGAGACTGTTTGCCTGAGAATCCGTGAACCCTCCTCCGGGCCGAAGAGGGCGCTGTCCGAATAGGTTCTCAAAAAACGTCGGCGATGAAGTGGTGTCCTTGGTGGTAACGATTTCCGGTGTGGCGATCGCCGTCGCAGAACATCGGGAAGAACTGGCTCTGCCGGTACGCCGGGTCTTTCCGATGCGTCGGATAGAAGTTCTGCCACTGTTTGTGGTAGACCGGGATTCGCATTTCCGCCGGATACCGATAGTACATGTCTTCGCTGCTGCGATAGTAGTCGGGACCCCAGAAGTTCTGCGGATAGTAGACGTACGGATAGTGGTACATCCGGTTGTAATCTTGGGTGCTATAGCTGCGTGCCCACTGACGATCGAAGGCCTGTTGGGCCTGAGCCTCGCTGACGCTGAAGACGGTCGCCACGGTGACCGCGCAAAGCAGCACGAACATGATCCGACGGAACATGAGAATCCCCCCTTAACTGGTGTCAAACATCACCGACACGCGGATGCCGGAGATCTGGGTCGAACTAGTCGTTGTACTAGGAGAATCGGCGCGCGGCACGACCCGAATTAAAGGAATATTCGGCACAAATGGAATAAGCGGCAGGATCGGCAAGATAGGGTGGGGGTAACGCGCAAACAACTCCCGCCAGCACCTTCCGGCCTAATGGTAGTGTAGTGTCCCGCAAATGATGGCAATTGTCGCGTGCATTTTGCGAAAAGAGGGTGGCACGCCCTGAGCTTGCGAAGGGCGTGTGAAGTGCAAAACCACGCCCTTCGCAAGCTCAGGGCGCGCCACCCGATAAACCACCATTTGTTTGAGACACTACATTAGCCGCCGTTGGCGGCTCTGCCGCCCTGTGGTATAG
>JAEWUR010000067.1 GCA_023397045.1 Planctomycetota bacterium | reverse complement strand
GTTATCATGCCTCTCCGAGTCCGGGCTCGCCTCTCACATCCGTCCATAATTGGGGGGGGCGTCAATAGACGACGGCCGCTCGGTCTTCGATCCAGGCGTCGTTGCCGTCGGGCAGGCGAATGAGAATCCAGTCGCCGCGATGTTCCAGCACGCGGAACTCGGTCGACTCGGGCAGCGGTTTGTTGAACGCCGGTTCGTAGTTCTCGCCATTGCCCTTCCGAGCGATCGTCTGCGATTGGATAATCACGCCATGTTGCGTCGCGTCGAAGCGATACCAGTCGTAGCCGGCCGAAAACGCGAAGAGGGCCGTCAACGTGAGGCTCAGCCACGTGAGCCGGCGAACCCAACGATTCGACCGGAACAGCATCGTGACGCCCAACGCGAAGGCGACGACCGCGGCCGCTGCGGTCAGATAGAACTTTTCGGCATAGCTGAGCCAATCCTGCCAGAAAAGGATCGTTTCGAGAATTGGCCGTTTCTGCGATGGAGAATCGCCTAGGGCCGTGGCCAAGTTCGCGTCGAGGAACGGGATCCGAGGGCTGTAGCGTTTCGCTTGGCGATAGGCTGCCACCGCCCGCCCTGGCTGGCCGGCTTGCATCCATGCGTTGCCTTGATTGTAGAAGATCGCGCCCGACGGACCGCCCTGGTCGAGGATTTCCTGATCGAGCATCGCCGCTTTGGCGAAATCCTCCGGCTTGGTCGCCGTGTCGAAGATCTGCTGGGCCGCCTCGAACTTCTTAGTAAGATCGGCGTCGGCCGCCCAGACCGTGTTGCTCGAAAAGCCCAACGACGCCATCGCGATACAGCCAAGCATCGCCATCGAGTTGGCTTTGCCATTCTTCTTGCGTTTCAGCGAGGCGGCCAGATCGACGAGCGCGGCCTCGGCCTGTTGACTGAGATCGTTTGCAGCGCCGGTCGACGCGCCATAGCGCAGGCCTTCGCACGTTTCGAACACAGCCTTCAGACGTGCAATGACTTGCGAGTCGACGCCCATCGCTTCGAGCTTTCGGCATGCCTCGGTTGCCGTCAGACCGGCCTCGGTCAGGCCGAGCGTATCGGCGATGTATCCCAACAACGCGTCGAGCGTATGCTCCGCGGCCTGGTTCGAATGCCCGGCGGCAAACTCGGCCCGTGCATCACTCAAACGTTTTTGGGCAATTCCCAAAGCCGACCGTCGACGCAACAAAGCCGGATCGCGATGCACGCGACGCCATTGGCCGACCAACAGCAACAGCGCCAGATAGGCGCCGCCGAGTGCCGCGCCACCGATCACCCATCGTTCGGGATGCACCGACGCATCGCCCAGTTGCGCGGGATCGGTGATGTTGGCAAAGATGCCCTCGCGCCGCGTTTGCAGATCGCGTGCCCGACCGCCCGAACCATGCGACGACGTGATGATGTCGCGGTCGGACAGCGGCACGGCCTCGGTAATCTCGACCGGGATCGGATCGGTACGCAGCGTGACGTATTGTTTCGTATCGACGTCGAAATAGGCCGCCGGAATCGACGGGAACTCCTTGGTTTCCGTATCCAACGGGCGGAGGCTATAGGTGAACAACCGCCGATTGCCCTTCGTCTGCTCCGTGGCGTCGTAGATCTTGAAATGGTCGGCGACTTCGGTGATTTTGTTCAAGTCCGGCGGCGTCGCGCTGTCCAACATGCCTTGCCCCTGCAACGTCAAGGTCAGCGTCATCGGGTCGCCGGTCCTCGCGCGTTTCGGCTCCAACTCGGCCGATAACTGGAACGTGCCGACCGCGTTGATATAGCCGTCGGGCCGTCCGTCGAGCGGCACGTCCTCGATATCGACCACCAGCGGCTTGGCCACCGCGTAGATCGCGTCGCCCTGGATGTTGCCGTCGCTTACGCCGACCGCGAAATCACCCTTGAGGCTGGCCGGTCCGAACGTGACGGGCCCGAGCTTCGTCGCAATGAACGTGCGGCGGAACTCGAAATGCCAGTATTCGACGTCCTTGCCCGACCCGTCGGGCAATTGGACCTTCTCGGACGATGGCAGGAACGCCACGCGTTCTTCGTTAAGCATCGAGAAGACCGTCTCGCGAGCCAGCCCGTTGATGTTGAACCCTTGGCCACGGGAATCTTCGAGCGAGCCGAGCCATTGACGCCACTCGGTGGTCGGTTTGATGTCCTTCGGCAGTTGCTCGTCAATTGCCCAAGGAATTTGCAGCAGCGGCGGCGTTCGCTGCACGCTCATCGGGTTTTTGTCTTCGTAAGGCGACGGCAACCCCTTCACGTCGATCGACAACGTGACGGTAAACGGCTGCATCGGGTAGACGGTCGTGCGGTCGGCGCGAATCTCCATGCGAACCGCGTCTTGCTCCTCGGGCGCTTGCACGACGATCGAAATCGGTTGCCCTTCGATGGTCTGTCCATCGACGTTGGCCGTCGGGGCGGGAATCAGGATCGTGCCGGCGCGTCGCGGCGTCAGTCGATAATTGTACTGCCGCCCAATATGCTCCTCTTTGCTCATCTTGCCGTTGACAATCGTCACGAACGACGAGTTCATCGCCTGTTCGCCCAGCGGCGCGATCTCGAAGTCGGGCTCCAGCGCACTCATGTCGGGCGCATGAGGATTTTGAGTGTTCTCCAC
>JAEWUR010000037.1 GCA_023397045.1 Planctomycetota bacterium | reverse complement strand
GGACGGTGGTTGAGTCAACGAATTTCCGATTGAAAACGCAAAGACTCGCCCTGAATCAGCCGGTTTCTTGAAAAACGGCACCTTATGGTTACTGCCGATCGGCTATGCGACATGGCGCGTTAGGGTGATGTTTTTTTGCAGCCGGCTTGGTTTGTTAGCGTTGCGTTAGCGTTTGGTGCGAAAGACGGCGCTACCAGGAAGTTCGTGGTGGCGAGAATTCGTTTTTCATGGTGCGCGAGGCGGACCATTGCGACATCGGGGGTTATCGATGGTCCGCGAGGCGGACCCTACGTGTTCTTTGGTTAGGAAAACGACGGCGCCCACGGGTTGCAACCCGTGGGCTTTTTTGGGGTAGATTTCGCATAGCGTCCACCCGGAAAAGATGCGCGGCTTGCGCGGGATATGCGGAATGCGCGGGCGGCGTTACGGTAAGTCCTCCTCCTCCGGAGCAATAAGTCCATGCTACTCTTGAGAATGGGGCGGAAACCGAGTAAATAGCATATATGAGCATTGAACAACCACTCGATACGCAACTGATCGAGCAGACGAAGCAGCAGATCCGCTCGTTGGTTGCGGAGATTGCGCAATTATCGAAATCGGATGTAGCCCCGGAGGAATTCTACAGCGAATTCCTGCCTCGGATCGTCTCGGCGTTGGCGGCGGTCGGCGGCGCGGTTTGGACGGTCAATCCGGAGGGGCAACTCGCGCTGCAATATCAGATCAATTTGCAGGAGACTCGGCTGCGCGAGAGTGAAGAGGCGCAGTCGCAGCACGCCCGACTGCTGTACAAGATGTTGGCCGCGCCCGAGGGCGCGCTCATTCCGCCGCATTCCGGTGCAGGCCAGGGCGAAGCGTTGGAGAGCGATACGCCGGCCGCGAATCCGACGAATTTTCTGTTGGTTTTCGGGCTGTTGAAGACCGATTTGGAGACGGTCGGTCTGGTCGAGATCTTCCAGCGGTCGGACGCCGGTCCGAGCACGCAGAAGGGCTACCTTCGTTTCCTCGCGCAGATGTGCGAGTTGGCCGGCGATTTTCTGAAGAGTCACCAGTTGCGGCATTTTTCGCATCGGCAGACGCTTTGGACCCAGTTGGAGGATTTCACGCGGGCGGTTCATGCGTCGCTCGATCCTCGCGAGACGGCCTACACGATTGCGAACGAAGGGCGGCGTCTGATCGAATGCGACCGGCTGAGCGTGGCGATTCGCAGGGGCAACAAATGCACGATCGAGGCGGTCAGCGGCCAAGACCTGTTCGATAAGCGATCGAACACGGTCCGGTTGCTGGGGCGTCTGGCCACGGCCGCCGTAACGACGGGCGATGCGGTGTGGTATACGGGCGACACGCGCGACATGGCTCCGCAGGTTGAAGAGGCGGTTCAGGAATATGTGGACGATTCGCACTCGAAGCTCGTGGCGGTGTTGCCGCTGAGCCGTCCGGTCGCGGTTGACGAGGACGATCCGAACGCGCGGGCGGATGTCGAAGGGCCGATCGGGGCGTTGATCGTCGAGCAGATTGAAGACAGCCGCGTGTCGGGGGCGTTGGTCCAGCGCAGCGAGGTTGTGTGCCGTCATAGTTCGACGGCGTTGGCGAATGCGTTGGAGCATCAGAACTTGTTCCTGATGCCCGTCTGGCGCGCCTTGGGCAAGACGCGATGGGTGCTGCAAGCCCGAACGCTGCCGAAAACGCTCAGTATTGTTGGCGCGGTGCTGTTTGTGCTGTTGTTGCTGATCGTCTGGCCGGCCAAGTTCACGGTCGAGTCGAAGGGTTCGCTCGAGCCGGTCATTCGGCGAGACGTTTTTGCGGGGATTGACGGCGATGTGAAGCAGGTCAACTGCATTCATGGCGAAATGGTTTCGAAGGGCAAGTCGCTCGTCGAGCTTCGCAACACCGACGTCGAGGTGGCGTTGACCGACGTTCAAGGGCAACGGATGTCGAACGACGAGCAGATATTTGCCAAGCAGCGGCTTTTGGTCGAAGAGAAGAAATTGAGCCTCGATCAGCGAAATCAGCTATCGGGCGAAATCGCCGAGCTGCTGCAGAAGCGGCAGACGCTTGATGCGCAATGGGCCCTGCTGAAGGCGAAACAAAGCCAATTGGACGCGGCCAGCCCGATCAACGGGTTGATCGTCACGTGGGACTTGCAGAATCGGTTGCCGATCGGCCGACCGGTGCAGCGGGGTCAAGTGCTGATGCGCGTGGCCGATCCGGACGGGCCGTGGCAACTCGAATTGCGAATGCCGGAGCAGCGGATGGGCCACATCATGAAGGAGCAGCAGGCCGTCTATGCCAAATCGCGAGAGACGTTGAAGACTTTGCTGACGGAAGACGCTCGGGCCGAATTGGGTGAAAACGCCGCGGAAGAAGAAATTCAGCAGAAGGTCGACGCCGAGTTGGCCACGGTGCCTGACGGGCAGTTGAGCGGCCGGCTTCGCGACGAATATCGAAAACGTCTGGATGCCGCGTTGCAGCCGATCGCGGCGGAGGTGACCGACGAATCGCTGCGTGGCAAGTTGGACGACGTGTTGCGTGAGAAGTCGTATGACGCCGCGCGGCAGAAAATCGAGGCGTTATTGCCCGAGGTCGAGGCGGTCGATGCAGACCTTTACGCCCGGCTGCGAGAGTTGCCGCTGGGGGCACCGCTGGACGATCAGATCGAGGTTTCGTACATCTTGGCGACCGAGCCCGGCGTGACGCATTATGGCAAGGTGACGGAGATTCACCGCAGCGCGGAGATCCGCGGGGACGAGGGCAACACCGTGTTGATCAAGGTGGCGATCGACAAATCGGACCTGCCCGACCTTCGGCCGGGCGCGACGGTGACCGCTCAGATATCGTGCGGGCGCCGTTCGTTGGGCTATGTGTTGCTTCACGACGTGGTCGCGTTTGTTCAATCGAGGATTATTTTCCGGTATTTTTGATACGTTTGCTGCGAAAGGGCCGTAGGGTCCGCTGCCAAGAAACGAACGAACCAAGAAAGTGCGCGGCCAGTGGTCGCGATGCGAGGAGCCGAGATGCGAAGCTGTTTTCACGCGACGATTTTGCTGGCGAGTTTTGCGTTTCCGTCGTTGTTGCCGGCGGCCGATACGATCACGCTGCCGAACTGTTTGCTGTCGCTCGACGCGGAGGTGCAGGTTCCGGCGCAGGAGCCCGGCGTGTTGTTGCAGATTCCCGTTCGGGAAGGGCAGCAGGTGGCCGAGGGTGAATTGCTGGCCCAGATTGACGACATCCTTCCGAAGATGCAATACAACGTTGCGTATTACAAAATGAAGGTTGCCGAGAAAGAGGCCTCCGACGACATCGAAGTGCAATATGCCAGGGCGGCCTACAATTATGCCGGCGCGAAGCTGGAGCGGTCGCTGTCGGCGAACAAGCAGCATCCGAACACGCGCACCGACGAGGAGATCGACGAGCAGCGGTTGGACAAGGAGAAGTCGCGGCTGATGATCGAGAAATCGCAAAAAGACCTCGACGTCGCGAAGTTGCAGAAGGAAGTCAGCGCGGCCGAATTGGAGGCCGCGAAGGCGAATCTGGAGCATCATAAGCTGCAAGCCCCGTTGGACGCCGTGGTGGTCGAACTCGCGCGGCACGAGGGCGAATGGGTGGCCGCCGGCGACACCGTCATGCGGCTGGTCAAAGTCGATCCGTTGCGGGTCGAGGGTTTTTTGAAGGCCGAGGAGTGTCGCCCCTCGGACATCCAGGGCCGGCCGGTCGAGGTGGTCGTCACGTTGCCTTCCGGGCAGAAGGAGTCGTTTCCGGGCAGGGTCGTTTTCGTGAATCCGGTGATTCGCGGCGGGAATTTTTTGGTTCGAGCGGAAGTGCGCAACCGGAAAGACGGCGATTTCTGGCTCCTCAATCCCGGCATGAAGGCGGAGATGATCATCGAATTGAAATGATGAATGCGGAATGCTGAATGATGAATCGGTTCGTTCATTGGTCAGCGGCAATTCATCGTTCATCATTCCTCATTCATCATTGGTGACATGGTAACGCTCCGCGACAGCCTGTTGTCTACGTCCGCCCGGGCGCTTTCGATCCGGAAGCGTCCCGACCTGGTTGCGCGTCGGCAGCACTATCTTGGCCGAAGCTATTGGATCGTCAAAGACCCGGTCGGGCTAAACTACTTCCGGTTCCAGGAGGAAGAGTTTGCGATCCTGCAAATGCTCGACGGGGAGACCAGTCTCGACGAGATCAAGGAACGTTTTGAGGAGGAGTTTCCGCCGCAGAAGATCACGCTCGAAGAATTGCAGCAGTTCCTAGGCATGCTGCACCGCAGCGCGTTGGTCGTGGCCGACGTCGGCGGACAGGGCCACGAGTTGCGCAAACGCCGCGACGAGCGCAAACGGAAGGAACGTCTCGCCGCGGCCACCAACATCCTGTGCATCCGCTTCAAAGGCTTCGATCCCGAGCGGCTGTTGAACTGGCTATATCCGTATTTCGCGTGGTTCTTCTCGCCGGCGGCCTTCTTCTTTTTCTCGGTGCTGGCGCTCTCGGCTCTGACGTTGGTCGTCGTCGAGTTCGAAGTGTTTCGGGCGAAATTGCCGGAATTTTATCAGTTTTTCAGCATTCACAACGCGTTTTTGTTGGCCCTGGTGCTTGGCGCGACGAAGGTGATGCACGAGTT
>JAEWUR010000004.1 GCA_023397045.1 Planctomycetota bacterium | reverse complement strand
TTTGGGCACTGGCGGAGCCAGTGGCACGCGCGCGGAGCCAGTGGCACGCGGCGGAGGGATTTGGGCACTGGCGGAGCCAGTGGCACGCGCGCGATCCTTCGCCGGCTGTTAGCCGCCGGCTATGTGGTCTTGTCGCAGAATCAGGTTGGGGGCGTGGGATGGCCGTGCTGGCAGAGCCGGTGGCACACACGGGGGATCTTGTTAAGTTGCGGTGTTTTTGGTGTTTTGGTTAAGTGTGTAGGCTGTAGCGATTAGGTATAGTTTTTCCAGTTTTGCCGGATTTTCCAAAGAATCGTGTTGTAACACGCCGAGGATTAGACCCCAGATAGCGAGATTTCGCGCAAACGGATTTTTGCGCGACTTTTTGCATAGGGTTCATCATGGTTGCGGCTTTCGCTGCCTTTTCGAGGGGGGAAGTTATGAGGTCATTGGTTGTGTCATTACTGTTAAGCGGCGTCGTGATGGTGGGTTGCCGAGCGCCGTGCAAGAACAATCTCCCACCGGCTGACATGATGATGCATCCTGGGCCGGGCGTCGATGGACCGGGGCCTGGCGTGATGATGTATCAACCTGGGCCGCCGATGTCGGGAGCGACGTCGCAGATTGCGTTCGTTGGTCCGGAAGGGACGACGGTGAACTGGGACGTGGGGGCGGCTGGGGCTTTCGATTCGGAAGCGCTGGTGTGCCCGGGCCGTTACAATTTTCCGCAGGGATCGATCTATCGGCTGAAGCTGACGACGATTCCGGGTCGACCGGGCATCGAGCTTTATCCGACGCTTGAAGTCGGTCCGATGATGCCGAGGACCGAGGCCTTTTTGGCGCACAATGCGATACCGGTCCAGTTCACGCCGGAGGATTTCGATCAGGTGGTGAGCGGCAACTTCGTGACGAAGGTGATTTACCTGCCGGATCCCGAGTATCAAGAGTTGGCACTGGCCGGCGTTGAGACGTTGGTCAGCACGCGGCTGGATCCTGGGGTCGATCCGATTATCGAGGCCGACCGTCGCGGTGCGATTCTTGCGATCGTTCGGCTGGGCAACAAGGACTTGCAGGTGCCGGACGGCGCGGGAGCAGAGAGCGAAGTGGCGACGGTTTCGTATCCGTGCCCGATGGAAGGCGGCGCGGTTGCCGGCGGTCCGATGCCGTTGGGCGTTGCGGCGAACATGGGTTCGACGATGCCGACGAATCACATGTCGGGCGTATCGACGCCGCAGTATGGGATGCCGATTTGCGGCACGCCGATTGGGCTGCCTGGTCCGCCGAGCCTTCCGATGGGAGTGCCGGCCGGTCTGCAAAAGCATGTGATTAAGAACCATACGCGAGTGCATCTGCCGAAGCCGGTGGACAAGGTGAAGGTGGACGTGAAGCAGACGCCCGGCTACAGTTATCCGAAACCGGCGGATCACGTTCGCATTGTCGAGCGCACGAGTCCTGGAATCGGTTGGTTCCGGCAACCGTTGAGCGATCGACACGAGCGGGTTGCACCGGAATGCATGCAAGAGTGCCCGGTGGAGAGCGCTTGCCCGACGGAAGGGGAGTGCCCGATTGAGTAGGCGGTGAAAACGATGGGGGACCAGGGGTGCGTTGCGATGCATCTCTGGTTCCCTGGTAAATCAATCGAAGTTGCCATGAAGATAGAACAAGGTGCAGTTGCGAAACCGCAAGCGGGCTACTCGATCTTGTGGCGAATACAGACGTTTTTTGGTGGACTCACAGCCCTCACCCCGCGTTTTCTTTTGCGGAAAAACACGGGCCGCAAGCGGCCCCGCTACACAACACACGCAATTTTAAGCATGGTTGTGTACTAGTCCCTAGCCCCTAGTCCCGAATCCCTAGTCCCTAGTCTTATTTCACCTGTGACAATGGTCCGATCGATCCGCTGTCTGGCACGCGACGCACGATGCGTTGGACGACGAGTTGCCGGCGGGATGGTAATGATGATGGCGTGGTTTCTGGGCGTGGCCGACGTGCTGCAAGCCCAGTCGCCGCCGGTTCATTATTACCATCAAGGCATTATGCCACCGGGAGCGATTGGAGCGCAGCAACTCCAGCGGGGTGGACCATTGCCCGGGTATTTCCAGCCGGTTGAGATCAAAGCTCCTCGCGGTGCTTCGATCTCGCTGGCTGTCGAACAAAGGTTTGATCCGTCGCAATCGACGCCGCAGACGGTCGGGTTGTTGATTGGAGCGGTGTATCGTGTGCGAGTGACGAACATCCCGTTGGCGGCGGGCGTCGAGGTTTTCCCGACGATCGAAGTGATCGACCGGCTTTACGCTCCGCCGGGTCGCGAGCAGAACTTTGCGATTCCGGTCGACATCACGGAAGGCGATCTGAGGCTGGCGATGGCCGGCAAGTTCGTCACGCGCGTGATTTATCTCGAAGATCCGCATCAGGCGTTGCCGGCTCGGGCGGACTTGCCGTCGCAGAACTGGTTCGAGGCCGCCCCGGGGCAAGATCCGTTGGCGGTTGCGGATGGGCTGGGGCGACCGGTGGCGATTTTGCGGATGGGCGGTCGGTTGCCCAGTCCGGGCGACATGGACGATCCGAACTTTTTCTACGGATCGCCGCCGTTCATGGCGATGTGTGCGGCGACTGTGCCGACGACGCCCGTGGAGCCGAAGCCAGCGCCAGTTGCGGCGCCGGTCGAGGCGGCGCCCGCGTCGGCGCCGAGTGCGAAGACGATTTTGCCGCCGAGGATTCTGCCGGTATTGCCCGGCGTCGCAGTCGGCCAAGGCCGAGGAGGCAGACCGTGAAAGCCGTGACACTGCGGACGACGAGCGATTCGACGTGGCCTGATCCGTGGCAGATGCTGTTGATCGCGTTGTGTGCGATTATTCTTTGCTCGTGTCGCAGCCCAGCGGCGCAACAACGGATGGCCGCGCAGGGACAGGCCTGTCCGCAATCGTCGGGCCAGTTTGTCGGGGATCCCGGGATGGTTGCCCAGCAGGGGCAATGCGAGCAGGGACAATGGTCGCCGCCGGGCATTCGCAAGCCGTGGCCTGCGGACGAGTATTTGTGCGACGGCGGCGATCAGGGGATTCCGGTCGGCGTCGATGGGCAAGGCGGCGTGATGGGCCTTGGCATGGAAGACACCGTTGCGCATTACGAGACGCTCGACGGGCGCACCGTGGTCGAGCCGAGCAATAAGGTTTGCATCTACGCTCCTCGATTTGGAGCGGTTCGGAAGGTTGTGGGGCTGGTGGCGAACGAAGAACGTCAGCGGGCCGGCGGCGTCTATGCGCCTGAGGTGATCGATTCGCCGACGACGCTTCAGCAAGTGGCCGACGCGAAGCAGCAGATTCAGCCGGAGGGCGAGAGTTCGGCTCGGCCGCCGGTGGCGATGCTCAGCGATCAGAAGAAAGACGTGCTGTCGAACGTATTGGGCCCGAACGGGTTCCAGGACGCGTTCAAGCCGTTCGAAAACCTGTCGATTGTTCGCCTGGGCGTATTCGAGATGGCCGAGATGCCGTATCTGGCGCAAGGCTCGGACGCCGCGATTGCATGGTCGCACGTCCAGGCGGTTCAGGTGATTCTCGAACGGCAGGGCGCGATGGCCGAGGTGAAATACGACGCGTCGGAATCGATCTACACGGTGTCGTCGCCGCCGGGGCGACCGCGACTGCGATTGGCGAAGGTGGCGTCGACGTCGGCTGCCAAGCCGGGCGAGACGGTCGACTTCACGATCCGTTTCGACAACGTCGGCAACGAGCCGATCGGCAACGTGACGATCTTGGACAGCCTTACGACGCGGCTGGAATACGTTCCCGACAGCGCCCAATGCTCGCGTGGGGCGAAGTTCTCGACGCGTGCGAACGAAGGCGGATCGGTCGTGGTCTGCTGCGAGCTGCTCGATCCGCTCCAGCCGGAAAAGGGCGGCATTCTTCGATTCCAATGCCGGGTGCGGTAGAGGCATGGGTGGCCCCGATAGCTTGGCTATCGGGGTGCCGCAGGCACAAGAAGTGTTCATTCAATCCAACGCAGTGGCACGCCAACACTTCGTCCCTGCTCATAGTGTCGTGCCGAACTGAATGCCCAGTCGCACGATCTTGCCACCAAGCCCGCTCGGACCGGGTTCTCGTGCATATACGTCAGCTTCTCTCGCACTTTGTCCTCGTTGTACAGATTGAACGAATAGTACTTTGCCTGCCAGAATGGGTCGTTGTTGCCGATCTTTTCTGCGTATCGGATGAGCTTGCGATGCACCAACTGGCCGACGTGATGGGAACTCAACCGCTTCCACTGTTGGACGAAGACGCTTAGTTGGTTGGGAACGGGAAACCACACGACGGCATGGACATGGTCAGGCATCACGACGAAGCCAACACACGACGCCTGTCGGCTGGCCAACTGCGAGTTCAAAACGCCCAGCAACACACGTTTTGCCCGATCGTGATCGAGCAGACGACGATGGTGGTAGCACGAGAAGGTGATGAAATGGGCGCGCAATTCATCGTCGAGGATCATGCGAGTCGGCATGGGGACGATTATATCTGGATGGTCGGGAATCGACAGTCCCGGCGGAGCATCGCGGCCGCCAACGCCTCTTGTGCCCTTGGCACCCCGATAGCAGAGCTATCGGGGCCACCCACGGGGCCACCCCGTAAATACAGGCGATTTCCGCAATTCTCAGCCTTCTGCCGAAACTTCCTAAAACGTTCTAAAACGTCACCTTTGCGTAATATAAACTACTTGGATACTCAATGGCTATGCTCCCTGTCTCGGGAAGCAAAAAAGGCCGGGGCGCCCTTTCTAAAACCATCCCGGGCAACGTTTTGACCAATCGAGACCGATTACAAAACATACCCCCCAAGAAGATGGTGTGCAGTATGGCTGGAGCGAACCAACTCTGGTACACTGTCGAACGGAGGGTATATTCCAAACGCTAATCTAAAGGAGGAGTCTCGTATGCGCAATTCCGACAGACGCAATCAGCCGCAAAATGAGCGGGATGTACAAGAACGTCGACACGTTGAGAAATACCGCAAGGACGGCGAATTTGTAAAAGGGGCCAGTGACGATTCCGATCGTATCACGACTGAAATTCAGAGTGTCTTGGAGAATTGGAAACCGTCGCAAGACAATGAACAGTGAAATGCTAGAAAAACTGATAGGTATCTGGGGATCCCTTTTTAGTGTGGTAGGCCCCGTATCCCTGGTAGCGTGGATCGGTACGCTCATCAAATGGTTTTCTGATCAGAAAAAATGGAAACTTGAGAGACAGGACCTGATTGGCAAGCAGATTGCGAAACTGGACGATTTCAACAAATCCCACGAAGAAGCAGACAGGAATTTTGGAGAATGTTCGCGGAGATTTCGTCGCGCACTGGAGACCAAGCCAACAAACCGTGAAGTCATCCAAGAGTCTAGAGACGAATTATGCCGTGCGTTGAACGACTTGATATCAAGGTCTATGGCACATTTTGAATTCTACTGCCACGTATATCAGAGTGATTCGGACCGCCTGTCATCTTTATGTGAAAGCACAATCCGTGAATTGAGAATCTGGTCACAGTGTCAGGACAACGTCAACAAGCCACTTGTGTTGTCCACCATTGGACGATCGCCGCTGAAAATCAGCAAACATTCGCTCATGCCGATTAAGCACGCACTATCACACTTGCGATTACCAGTTGATGCAAAAAACGCCATTTATATGGAGCTGAACCGTATGCTTGAACCTTGTCTTCAATAGCCTGATCTCATTTTGCGGAAAACAGTGTTTTGAAGACTAAGCGAGCGGAGCGTGTAAGGAGAGGCAACGACTATTCAAGCGAACGAGCGAAAATAAAACAACCTGAATTGGCGAGTGTGCGCCAAGTTCTGTTTCACGCCAAACGACCAACCTGGTCGGGGCGGTATGAGCGGTTCAGGTCGGAGGCCTTTTTCTGTTAAACGGTGACCAAATGACCAACTTCATTTGTCCGGAGCGTGGGAAGACCATTGAGATCGTTCGAGTTGGCATGGGCACGATTATATCTGGATGGTCTGGAATCGACAGTCCCGGTGGAGCATTGCGGCCGCCAATGCCTCTTGTGCCTTCGGCACCCCGATAGCAGAGCTATCGGGGCCACCCGCGACAGGAACAATGAACCGACGAAGGCGCTCTCGCACACAGCCCTCACCCTAACCCTCTCCCGGCGGGAGAGGGGACCGGGCACACTGCGCTATGGATTCAGCCGGGCCTGGAGCGTGTGCGTGCTGAGACCTCGGGCCGTTTGAACGGCGGTCGAAAGGGTCGAGTCGCCGTTCTCGGCGGGCAGGATGCCGTTGATCGGCTTGGCGGTTGATTGGACGGCGATGTCCGGATCGACGCCGACTTGGCTGTAGGCACGGCCGTTGGGCGAATAGAACTTGGCCGTGGTCAATCGCACGCCGGCATTGCACTGGTCGAGCGGGAAGATGCCCTGGACCGAGCCCTTGCCGAAGCTGCGGGTGCCGACGATGGTTCCGCGATGGTGGTCGCGGATGGCACCGGCGAAAATCTCGGCGGCGCTGGCGCTGTCGTGGTCGATGATCACAACCAAGGGCATTCGCCACTTGGCCTGTTCGTGGGCTTTGTAGGTTAGATCTTCTTGGGCGCTTCGGCCGCGGGTTGAGACGATGACGCCGCGTTCGACGAAGCGATCGACCGCTTCGACCGACGAGACGAGCAGTCCGCCGGGGTTACCGCGAAGGTCGATCACCAAGCTCTTCATTCCTTCG
>JAEWUR010000579.1 GCA_023397045.1 Planctomycetota bacterium | reverse complement strand
GCTCGGCTCATGGTCGACATGGCCCACTATGCCGGACTGGTTGCCGCGAAGCTCCATAACGACCCAGTGCCGTTGGCCGACTACGTCACGACGACCACCCACAAGACGCTTCGCGGCCCACGCGGCGGAATGGTCCTCTGCAAGCAGGAACACGCGAAAGACATCGACCGCTCGGTCTTCCCCGGCATCCAGGGCGGCCCGCTGATGCACGTCATCGCGGGCAAGGCCGCCTGTTTCGGCGAGATTCTCGCCCCCGGCTTCAAGAAATACGCCCAACAAGTGATCGACAACGCCAAAACGCTGGCCGAAGTCCTGCTATCCGGCGGCCTAACGCTCGTTAGCGGTGGCACCGACAACCATCTGATCTTGGCCGACGTGACCTCGCTGGGGACGACCGGGAAGATTGCCGAAAAGGCCCTCGACGGCTGCGGCATCACGGTCAATAAGAACATGATCCCGTTCGACCCGCGCAAACCGATGGACCCGTCCGGCATCCGGATCGGCACGCCAGCCCTGACCACCCGTGGCATGGGTGCCGACGAGATGCGGCGCATCGGCGGCTGGATCCTCGATGTCCTCCGTTCGCCCGACGACGGGACCCTGCTCCAAACCATCCGCGGCCAAGTCGCCGAGTTATGCCGGCAGTTTCCCGTCCCCGGCGATCGATAGGAAATTCTCGGCCATTCTGCCGTACTCCGTACTCGGTACTCATCTCGCTCCGCGAGATGCCGAACATCTTGCGGAGCAAGATGAGTACCGAGGTGCCGGACATCTTGCGGAGCAAGATGAGTACATTGCCGAGCCCGGCTGTAACCATCCCGGCCCATCGCGTGTATTACTGTCGAGACGGTTTCCTTTTCGTGGTTATACACACCCATTTATTGACGGTATCGTGCTCCGGCGGAATGGGTAGCTTGGTTGGGAAGGCGAAATGGAAGCTCAGAATTGCTCCAAAAAAACTGTTGACGAAAAATGCTTTTTCCTTAGCCCAAGTTCGCCAGTAGGGGCTGGTTGGCTGGAAATCTTGTCATATTTGATTTCCGCACGAAGGTGGGGTTTTTTGCTGCAAGTCGTTTCGGCACGGAAAGGGTCCTTTCTTTGGGAGCGGCTTGGGGCTTTGTAGTGAAGACCTTGAGGTTGGCTCGATAGGTGCAAAGACTACAATACGGGCATGTTCATTCGCCCGTGCTATCGCAAGAAGAACGGAAAACGACACGCCTACTGGGCATTGATGGAGTCTTATCGCACCGAGCGTGGGCCGCGACAACGCATCGTCGCTTATCTTGGCCAACTGGACGAATCGGATCGACTGGGCGTCAAGAACGCCGCCGAAGGAAACCCGGAAACTCGCCAAAAGCAACTCTTCGACGATGTGCGGCCTCATTGGGTCGAAGTTGACGTCAAACGTTTGCGTGTCGAGAACCGTCGCGACTTCGGCGGGCCTTGGCTGGGCTTGCAACTCGTCGAGCAGCTTGGGTTGAAAGACTTTCTCCACCGCACCATTCCCGACGGCCGCGAGGAAATCCCTTGGTCGTTGATGGCGTTGGTGCTCATCCTCTGTCGTCTTTGCGAACCATCGAGCGAACTGCACATTGCCGAACATTTTTACGCCCAGAGCGCGCTCGGCGATCTCTTGGGCATTTCGCCCGAGAAAATCAACGAGCAGCGTCTTTACCGCGCATTGGACGCGATTCTGCCGCACAAGGAAGCGTTGGAAACGTTTTTGAAGAATCGTTTGGGCGAGTTGTTCGGCATCGAGTACGACCTGTTGCTGTACGACGTGACCAGCACCTACTTCGAGGGCCAGGCCGACGGGAATCCGCTGGCCCAGCGCGGCTACTCGCGCGACCATCGGCCCGACTGCAAACAGGTTTGCATCGGTCTGGTGGTCTCGAAGTGTGGAATGCCGCTGGGCTACGAGGTTTTCGCAGGGAATCGCACGGATGTCACGACGCTCCAAGAGATCGTCGAGACGATGGAGCGGCGTTACGGCCGCGCCGATCGCATTTGGGTGGGCGATCGCGGCATGGTATCGGCCGACAATATCGCCTTTCTGAAACAGGGTGGACGGCGTTACATCGTTGGCACGCCGAAGAGCATGCTTAAACAATTCGAGCGTGAGCTTCTTGCGGAAGACTGGCGTTCGATCCGCGAGGGCCTGGAAGTCAAGCTGTGCCCATCGCCGGACGGCGACGAAACATTCGTGCTTTGCCGGAGCCGCGACCGCCGCGAGAAAGAAAAGGCCATGCACGAACGATTTGAGCGTCGCATCGAGGAAGGATTCCAGCGGATCGCGGCCGCCTGTGCAAAACAACGCCAACAGCCGCTGGTGATCGCGCAGCGGTTGGGACGATTGATGGGACAGAACAGCCGTGCGGCGGGTTTGTTCCATACAGAAGTCAAGACGTTGGCGGACGGCCGGGCATCGTTCCATTGGGAAAAAGTCGAGCCGTGGCGTGATTGGGCGGCGCTCAGCGAAGGCTGCTACCTTCTTCGCAGTAACGTGACGGATTGGAGTGACGAAGACCTTTGGAAAGCGTATATCCAGTTGACAGAAGCCGAGGCGGCATTCCGCATTCACAAAAGCGACCTCGGGCTGCGTCCGATCTGGCACCAGAAAGAAGAGCGGGTGTTGGCCCACATCTTGGTCTGCTTCTTGGCCTATGTTCTGTGGAAGACGTTGGGGCAGCGTTGCCAACGGGCTGGCCTGGGGCATGAACCGCGTCGTGTGTTCGAGGAAGTGGGCAAGATTCAGTTGGTCGATGTCGTGTTGCCGACTCGTCACGGTCCGGACATTCGCCGGCGTTGCGTTACTCAACCGACAGACCATCAGGCCATC
>JAEWUR010000540.1 GCA_023397045.1 Planctomycetota bacterium | reverse complement strand
GTCTTCGGCTATCTCAATCCCGGCTTCCCGCCCGACAACCATTTCGCTCCCTACCAGTATCACCCCAAATTGTCGTTCGCCGAACTCGCGAAACTCTATGCCGAGTCGGACATCACGGTCTGCCCGTCGTGGTATGAGAGTTTCCCATTGCCGCCGCTCGAAAGCATGGCCTCGGGAACGGCCGTCGTCACCACCGAGTATGGCACCGAAGACTACGCCTTCGACCAGGAAAACGCCTTGGTCGTGAAGCCTCGCAATACGGCCGAGATGGTTCACGCGATCACTCGCTTGCTCGAAGACTCCGAACTGCGACGCCGCTTGGCCAAAGCCGGCCGTGCAAAGGCCGAGGAATACACCTGGGATCGGGCCGTCGACAACCGCGAACGCATTCTCCAGGACATCTGCGACGGCCGAATCGGATACGACCTGTTCGCATCCGCCCGCACCGGTTTGTGCGACAACGAACAGATCCCCTTCGAACAATGCCCGGCCGATTTGGAGCCCATTCCCGGCAGAAAACTCATCCGCATCGATTCGAGCCACCTCTATCTGTTCCAGGACGGATACAAACGGCTCATCCAGAACCCGGATGCCTTGGGAAATGGCAGTTTGAAAAAATTCGACATCATTGACGTGGACTGGCTTACCGGGCACCGTATTCCCAACGGCTGCCCCATTGCGTCGTCGCGAGACTTCTAGCCCTAGCCGCCTTGCCCGTCGAGGATTCGCATGCAACGTCAAATGTGCTGGATTAGTGACGAAGAGCTGATCCCATCCTCGTACATCCGCGCGGTCAACCTGTTCGCCAAGCCGATGGGAAATGCCTTCGCGTATAAGCCGACGCGACTCGTCGACCAAAACGACATTCTCGATTCCCGATTCGTCGTCTTCCAGCGATGCCGCAGCCGCCGAGCGTTGACATGGCTGCTCGTCGCACGATGCACGGGACGAAAAACCCTCTTCGACATCGACGACGACCTGCTCGACGTGCCCAAGGAATCGATCCCCCTGCGACGCGAAGAGCGACAAAACCTGCAACTGATGATCGAGAACGCCGATCGGGTCACCTGTTCGACCGCCCCATTGGCCGAAAAGATCCGACAGTTCAATCCAAACGTCGAAGTGGTCGCGAACGGCGTGCAGCCGAAAGGCAAGCTGCCGCAGACGCCGGCCGGGCCCGTTCGGCTCTTCGTCTCCAATACCGACTATTTCAAACTCACGACCTCCCGAGGCGAGTTCTTCCACGCGATCACCGACGTCCTCCAACGCCATCCAAAGGTCGAACTGGTCGTCGTGGGCCTTGCCAGCCCCGAGGTCGCGCGGCTTGCCCGCCGTTTCGCCGGCCGGGTGATCCTCCATAAGAGTTTCATTCCCAACTACAACAACTATCTCGAATTGCTCGAGACGACTCGGCCCACCATCGGCCTCGTGCCCTTGGAAGAAAGCAAGTTCCACTCGTTCAAATCGAACATCAAGTATCTCGACCTCGGCGCCTACGCCATTCCCGCCGTCTTCAGCGACGTCCCGCCCTATCGCGATTCCATCCGCCAAGGGACGACCGGCCTTTTGGCCCCGAACACCCGCGACGGCTGGTTCTCGGCCATCGATCGCCTCGTTTCGCAACCGGAACTCCGCGAAACCATCGGGCAGGCTGCCTTTGCCGACGTTGCCGCGAATTATCACCAGGACGACCGCCTGTCCCAATGGTATTCCATCATGGCCGCGCTCGATTCGGAAATCCCCGAATCCGCCGGGCTCAATCGCGGCATCGACGCGATCGTCGATCACATCGTCGGCCCCGAACTGTCGCGCCGCCCGTGGTGGAAAAAACTCGTTGCCCGCTTGATCGGCGCCTTGCCGCCGCAGGTCGCCGAAGGCGATCTCATCCGCGATCCCTCCGGCCGAGTTTTCCTGATCGAACGCGGATTCCGACGCCACATCGTCGACCCGGCCGTCTTCGAACGCCGTGGGTTCTGTCCCACGAAGGTGCTCGATGTCGGCCGGTTGAAACCAAAAGGGATCCCCCTAGGATATCCAATCGAGGAGTAGCGACCGACATGCGAAATCTCGTCACCGGCGGAGCCGGATTCATCGGCAGCCACCTTTGCGACGCGTTGATCGAACAAGGCCACGACGTCTGGTGTGTCGACAACCTCTACTTGGGCAAAAAAGAAAAAGTCGCGCACCTCATGGCGTGCAATCGCTTCCATTTCCACGAACTCGACGTTCTCGATCGTCGTGGGCTGGACAGCCTCTTCGCGGCGGTTCGCTTCGATAGCGTGTTTCATCTCGCCGCCAATTCCGATATCTCGAAAGGCAACGAAGACCATACGCTCGACCAGCGCCTGACGTTCCAAACGACCGTCGAAGTGCTCGAAATGATGGCCCGGCATGAAGTCAAAGATCTGTTCTTCGCCAGCACGTCGGCCGTCTTTGGCGACACACGACAGACCCTCAGCGAGACGAGCGGTCCGTTACAGCCCGTGTCGTTCTACGGCGCGTCGAAGTTGGCCTCCGAAGGCTTCATCTCCGTCTTTTCGCACAGTCTTGGCCTGCGAGCCTGGGTGTTGCGCTTTCCGAACGTCGTCGGCGAGCGATCCACCCATGGCGTGCTGTTCGACTTCATCCGTCGGCTGCGCGAAAACCCCGCGCGACTGCGAGTCCTCGGCGACGGAACGCAGTGCAAACCGTACATCTACGTCAAGGACCTCGTCCAGGCCATCTTGATGGTCTGCCAAGCGCCGGCCGAACCGCACGCGGTCTACCACGTCGCCAGCGAAGGGCTCACCTCCGTTCGCGAAATCGCCGAAATCGTGGTCGACGAAATGGGACTTCACGGGATCCCGATCGAATACACCTCGGGCAATCGCGGCTGGGTCGGCGACGTGCCCTATTTCCTCTACGACACCAGCAAGATCCGCGACCTCGGCTTCCACCCCACGTACAACTCGACCGAAGCCGTCCGCGCGGCCGTTCAAAAAATGTTAGGCAAGGACAACAGGTCCCGTCTCCCTCCGGGAGAGGGTTAGGGTGAGGGCCAGAGCCATCGCATGTCCGCAAGCTCAGCCTCGAACAAAACTACATAGTTTCTGTTGCGGAAAGGAACGAAACTGTAGGGTGGGTCGAGCGAAGCGAGCCCCACCACTGCGAATTTGGCTTGTTTCTGGTGGGGCTCGCTTCGCTCGCCCCACCCTACAAATGCTTCCGCAACAGAAACTAATTCTTTCCAGTATACATACCAGAACCCTCCCGATCCCCGAGTCCCGATCCCCGAGTCCCCAATCCCGATTCTCCTACGCTTCGACCTTCCAAGGAGGACAGTGGGGAAGGTAGCTGTCGAACTCGGCCAGTAGGGCCGTTTGGTATTCGCCGGCGAACGAGCCGGCCAGGAATCGGTCGATTCCTTCCTCAAAAAATCGTTCCCAACTGGCTTCTTCGGCGCCGGGATTGATCGGGAAAAACAGGGCGTTGTTCGCTACGGCCGCCTTGTGGTCACCGGGGGCGTCGCCGATCATCAATGTGTGG
>JAEWUR010000531.1 GCA_023397045.1 Planctomycetota bacterium | reverse complement strand
GTGCAGAAGAGGACTTCCAGGGTAGGTTGAGAGCAGGCGGCCTGCCGAGAACCGATGCGGCGCAACCGAAGAAAGGACTGGCTCAGCGGTGAGCCGCCTCTTGCGACCAGCGAGGGGCTGAAGTCGGAGTGCCGGAACTCCGCGCCCCTTGGCGTCGATTCCGTTTGACGCAAGGCTTCCGGCGACGACCGGGAATCTCGCGCCAGGACGACCGGCAATTCTTCTGAGTCCCGATTGGAGTTGGACGCCCTCGCATCGCACGTTGCCTCTGCGATTCGCGAAGGCTGGCAGCGAACCAACGGAATCGCTACCACGGCCCCGACGATCACCCCAAACAGGAGGGCAGCCGATCCCAAGGCACCGCAGCGGCGAAGGTGGTCACAGATGATGCGCATGACGATAAGGTATCGAGATTTGGCGGCCAAGTCAAGATGCGTCACTTACGGCAACCCCTTTGCAGAAAGCACGTTAAGACCAGGAAACGGATCAAGTAACGGCATTGACGCTGGGGAGATGATCCCCTACAATCCGCCCGCCTTTTTTGTATTCTGGCCGCCATCGTTTTCCAAAGCGGCATTTCCCAAGTAGCGGCAGTGGATAACCATGATGTCCAACGATCGGACACCACAGGCGAAGCCAGCGGAATCGTCGGCCTTGACGAGGCCGCTTCAGGCGGTCACGCGATTGGCCGTTCGCTTCCCCAAGGCGACGATCGCCTTGGCCGCAACCGTTACGATCGTTGCGATGGCGCTCACGGCCACGCGGCTGGGATTTCGCAACAGTCGCGCCGACCTGTTGAATCCCAAGAGCGAATATCATCAGCGATGGCTGGCCTACACCAAGGAGTTTGGCGACCAAGAGGACGTGGTTGTCGTCGTCGAGTCGGAGCGACCGGATCAGGTGTTGGCCGCCATGAAAGACGTGGCGGATGCCTTGGAACGGCAGCCGAAGTTGTTTTGCGCGGTGATGCACCAATATGATCTGACTCGGCTTCGCGGCAAGGGCCTGCACTACTTGACGCCGGAACAATTGGCCGGCATCGGCGGCTTCCTGAATCGCGCGGCGCCAATCATGCAGGGAGATTGGAACGCGCTGGGCCTGGGGCAGATGCTCGACCGGATGTCGATGGGGATCGAAAGGCTAGCCGCATCTCCGATCGCATCGCAGGCTGACGCCAACATGATCGAGGAACTCGACCGTGTGACGAAAATGTTGTCGGCTGCACTGGCATCGCCCAATGCCTATCAGTCGCCCTGGGCCGACGCGTTTGGGTCTGCCGCCGAATTGTCGATGCTCGGTTGCCGGCCCTTGGTCACGGACGACGGCAAGCAAGGCTTCGTCTTGTTGAAGCTGGCGGCGGCCGACAAGAAGAGTTTCGACCCCCACACGAAAGGTCTTGATGTCCTGCGTCAAATCGTTGCCGAGGTCAAAGGCCGGCATGTGGGCGTTGGCATTGGCTTGACCGGGCTGCCGGTTATGGAAAACGACGAGATGCGTGCGAGCCAAACGTCGATGAGTTGGGCTGGCATCCTGTCGTTCGTCGGGGTCGCGATGGTGTTCGTGCTCGGTTTTGGCGGATGGCGGCACCCTTTGATTGGCAATGTCGCGTTGATGGCCGGCATGGCGTGGGCGTTCGGATTCGCCACGCTGGCCGTCGGGCACTTGAACATCCTCAGCAGCGCCTTCGGCGCGATTCTGATCGGTCAAGGGATTGACTTCGGCGTCTACTATCTGGCGGGATACCTCCACGCGCGCAGGCGAATACGCACGAGCGCTGAAGCTCTCGTGGAAACGGCCGGTTCCGTTGGTCCCGGCATCGCCACCGGCGCAATCAGCACCGCCATCGCCTTCTTTGCCGCCGGATTCACGGAGTTCATGGGCGTGGCTGAACTGGGGATGATCGCCGGCGGCGGCATCTTGTTGTGCTTCGTCGCGGCGACGGTCCTGCTGCCCGCGATGATTCAGCTCGCCGACGCGCGGCGGCCCGCCCGACTGATGCCGACTCAGTTGCAGTTGGGAGGTTTTCTCAATCGGGTTCATTCGTGGCCTGTGTTCACGGCGATGATCTTCGTTGGCATCAGCGCCGTGAGCGCCGTGGGACTCAACTATCTGAGGTACGACCACAACCTGATGAATCTCCAGCCTCGCGGGATGGAGAGCGTTCAGCTTGCCAAGACTTTGGTTGAGCGGACGGGACAGACGGCCTACTTCGCCGTGTCGATGGCCAACAGCCGAGAAGAGGCTTTGGCTCGCAAGGAGGCGTTCTTGCGTCAGCCGTCCGTATTGCGGGTTGAAGAGATCTCTTCGGTGATGCCCGGCGCCGATCCGCGCCGCCAGCCGCTGATCGAGCAGATTCACGCCTGTCTTTCCAGCCTACCCCGTTCCGTGCCGCAAATCGCGGTGGTTGGTGCACGAGAACTGGACAACTCGCTGGCCAGATTGCAGACGTTGCTGCCGGTGCGGCCGGAACTGGACGAAATACTTCGCCGCCTTCAGTGGACGAGAGAGACTATTCGCAATTCGTACCCGGCCGAGGTCGGCAACCGGCTCGGCCAATATCAGCAGTGCCTCGCCGCCGACATGCTTGGACGATTGACTTCGCTGCAATCCGCGTCCAATCCCAATCCGCCGCAGTGGAGCGACCTTTCGGTCGGTTTGGCGACGCGATTCGTGGGACCGTCGGGCAAGCAACTACTGAAGGTCTATAGCCGGGCCGACATCTGGGACATGCCGGCCACCGATCGGTTCATCCAAGAGGTGCGCAGCGTTGATCCGGACGCCACGGGCAACCCGATGCAAATCTACGAGGCTTCGCGGCAAATGAAGGGGAGCTATGAACATGCCGCGATCTACGCGCTGCTGATCGTATGCGCCGTGGTGTACCTTGACTTCGGGAGCATCTGGTACACGCTTCTGGCCCTGGTGCCGCTAGGGCTCGGCATGATGCAGATGTTTGGCGTCATGGGGTTGGCGGGTATACCGCTCAATGCCGCGAACATGATTGTCCTTCCGCTGATGCTTGGCATCGGCGTGGACAACGGGGTGCATGTCGTCCATGATTATCGCCAACAGAAGCGAGGCGCCTACCGTCTCAGCAATTCCACGGCCAACGCGGTCTTCATCAATTCATTGGGCAACATGGTGGGCTTCGGCAGCTTGATGATTGCCAGCCATCAGGGATTGCAGAGTCTTGGCCGGGTGTTGACGATCGGCATGTTCTGTTGTCTGGCCAGCGCGTTGGCGCTGCCGAGTTTGCTGACCCTGTTCGACCGTCGCCATTTGAAGGATGATGCGATCGTCGATGACGAGGTGGATGCAACGCCGCTTCTCATGCCTCAATCGCCAACACGGCGGCATCGCAACGCTGCGTGATGCCCCTGCCCTTTCTTTGGCCGCCAAGCGTTTCATGGTTCCGGCATGTGTCGTTTGGACTTCGGTCCAGGTCGCCGTAGCACGCCGCTGGGATTAGCTGTTAGCCCTCCAGTGCTATCTCTAGCGTTGAAACCAACAGTGCGTGCTATCGTGCGTAGCCCTGTGGTGCCAAGAAGCAATGATATCGAGGCTCCATTTGTCGCATTCGTTCTTGCCTTTCTCTCGTGGTCGCCTATGATAGAAGAAGGGCAGGTCTACGCCCGCACATTTCTGGTGCGCTGAGGCAATCCGATTGGTTCTCTGGCTTGCGCTCCGCCACCCGTTGACCACGCGTTGACATCTTGGTGCGAGTCTACAACGTCAGAGCAATGAAGGGGACTGAACGATGCCGCATTCTATCACCGTTACCCATGAGGATCGTCTGCGATTGGATACGATGCTGCAATACGCAGAGGCGAACGGAGCCGAGCAGCGGGAGTATCTGCATGCGCTTGGAGTCGAATTGGAGCGCGCACGAGAAACGGCTTCGACCGACGTGCCATGCGATGTGGTGACAATGGACTCGATGGTGGAACTAGGCGATCTGGAAACGGGAGAGATCGATACCTATACGATCGTTTACCCGGAACGCGCCAATATCGCCATGAATCGAATCTCCGTACTCGCACCAATCGGCACCGCCATTCTTGGGTGCCGCGTGGGTGATGTCGTGAAGGTGCGGACGCCGGCCGGGCACCGGCGAATCCGAGTCGAGAGGATACATTTCCAACCCGAATGCGCGAACCGGCAATTACAGTTGGAGGGCGTTGAAGGCGGTTGATGAAATTGCCGTTAGGGAGGCCATATCCATGTCGCCCATCGAATTGAGGGTGATTGCCATCACGGCTTGTGTTCTGCGCATTGATCCTCGCATCATTGACCGTGACGATTCTTTCGTAACGGACTTGGGAGCGGAGAGTATTGAACGAGCCTGTACGTGTCCCCCTTTTCGTTCCCGCCGCTTCTGGGAAAGGGTAGGAAAACGAAAAAAGGGATGACAACCGAAATTGCCATCCCTTGTGTAGTCTCTTGCACGAACGAACCGCGAACTACCAAGCGAAGTGGGCGAACGCCTTGTTGGCGTCGGCCATACGATGGACGTTTTCGCGTTTGGTCATTGCGGCGCCTTCACGATTGTAGGCGGCCAACAATTCGGCGGCCAACTTCTCGCTGGCGGGTCGGCCCTTCTTCTCGCGGATCGAACCGAGGATCCAGCGGATGGCCAACGACTGCTGCCGGTTGCGATTGACCTGCATCGGCACCTGGTAGGACGCACCGCCGACGCGCTTCGATCGGACCTCGATGTTCGGCTTGACGTTTTCCAACGCTTCGGTGAAGACCTGGATCGGCTCGACGTCTTTGACCTTCTCGCGAAGCACTTCCAGGGCATCATAGAAAACGGACTCGGCAACGCTTTTCTTGCCGTCCCACATCAAACAGTTGATAAACTTGCTCGCCAACATCGAACCGTACTTGGGATCCGGAGCAAGCGTCTTCTTACTGGCGGTAAAACGACCCATGGATAGTAAGGGGCTAGGGGCTAGTGATTAGGGGCTAGGGATCGGACGTGCGGCGCCTTTCGGTCGCTCGGTCCGGCGCCTCTCCAATTATTTGCTTGGTTTCTTCGCACCGTAACGGCTGCGCGACTGGCGACGGTCTTGGACGCCGAGCGTATCGAGCGCACCACGAACCACCTGATATCGGACACCGGGCAAGTCGCGGACACGGCCGCCGCGGACCAACACGATCGAGTGTTCCTGCAAGCTGTGGCCTTCGCCGGGGATGTAGACGGTGACTTCCTTGCCGTTGCTCAGACGCACGCGGGTGATCTTCCGCAGAGCCGAGTTCGGCTTCTTGGGCGTCATCGTCTTCACCTGCAAGCACACACCCCGCTTCGCCGGACACTTATCCAACACCGGGGCCTTGCTGAACTTACGCGGCATACGCCGCTCTTTCCGCACTAATTGATTGATCGTGGGCATGGGTGCTCTCGGGGTACTCTGATATCACCTTCTCGTGAACGAGAATCCTCTATTCTGCCAATCTATCCCCCTGCTGTCAACGGGGAACGGACATTTCGGCCGCGATAATCCAAAACGGCTGTAAGTTGTTATGGGACAATAGTATACAGGCGATTCCGCCTTGCACAAGGACTACTGGGGAGTAGAATGGGCAAGAACGGGTGCTTCGGTACGGGCAAAAAAGCCCAGGGCCGGGGCATATCATGCTCTTATCGTCACGGGGCCCCAGGTTTCTTGCCGCTTTGTTTGCTTTGGAGACCGTCAATCATTTCGCGGGCCGCACGCGGCCCCGCTAAACGGACTATCGTCGAAAACCGCATTATGTACCGATTTTTGGCCGACCTGGTGTTGGCCGTCCATTTTGCTTACGTCGCATTCGTGGTCGCTGGGATGGCGGCCATCCTGCTGGGGATCGTGCTGCGCTGGCGCTGGGTGCGCAATTTCTGGTTCCGCGCAATCCATTTCGCGATGATTGCGGTCGTCGTGCTCGAATCGACGTTTGGCATCTTGTGTCCTCTGACGACGTGGGAGGACCGGCTGCGCGCGATGTCGGGCGAAACGAGTGCGCCCGGCTCCTTCATTGCTCGATGGATGGACAAGGTCCTTTTCGTCAATCTGTCGCCGTCGGTGTTGGCATTGTGTTATAGCCTTTTCGGTCTCGCGGTCTTTCTGACAATGATCCTAGCGCCGCCGCGATGGCCTTGGGAAAGCGGGAAGAAGGCGGCCGACAACGGCGATTCGTGAGGCGGTTTGGGCGCTTGCCTTTTGGTTGTCGAGGTGATACGATAATGGTGTCCTCTACCATGTTCGTGATGCGGATGCGATCATTTTGGTGAGCCGATACGTATGCCCGTTGGGCGCCTGAAATAAAAGACTCCGGCCGCGTGTACAGCCGCTGACCGACTTGTTCGGCAACGGATCACACAACCTGGAGTCCAGGCCGCCCCCTTAGCAAAGACGGGCTCTCAAAATAGCATCACCACGGCATTGCGGTGGAGGATTTTTTTTGGTCTCGCCGCCTCCGCAGGACGTGCGAACGGCGCCATTCCACTTGGCCCACGGTGCGGCTTCGCACCCGACGCGACTGCTCATGTCCGACCTCGCGCCAGAACTCGCCGCCAAACGCGATCGACTCGTCGAACTGCTCCGGGGGTTCGAAGGCTGCGCCGTGGCGTTCTCCGGCGGGCTCGACAGCGCCGTGTTGGCCAAAGCGGCTCAGCTCGCGCTGGGCGATCGAGCCGTGGCCGTCACCGGCGTCAGCGCCAGCCTGGCCGGCGGCGAACTCGATGACGCAAAGTCGCTGGCCCAGCAGATCGGCATTCGTCACGAACGGGTCGAGACCGGCGAGTTGGCGATCCCCGCCTATCAGGCCAATCTGGCCGACCGCTGCTATCACTGCAAAATCGAACTGTTCCAGCAAGTGGAACGTGTGGCACAATGCTTGGGGCTGGCCGTTGTGGCCGACGGCAGCAATCGGGACGACCACGGCGAGCATCGGCCCGGTCTGCTGGCCGCGCGCCATCGCAAGGTGCGAAGCCCGTTGGCCGAATGCGAATTCACGAAGCCGGAGATTCGCCAACTGGCCGAGTTCTGGCAACTGACGATTGCGAACAAACCGGCCTCGCCCTGTTTGAGCAGCCGCATCGCTTACGGCGAACCGGTGACGCCGCAACGGTTGGCGATGATCGATCGGGCCGAGCGATTCTTGCGGGACCGCGGGTTTCAGCCGCTCCGCGTGCGATACCACAAAGGCGATCTGGCGAGGATCGAAGTGTCGGCCCAACAGGTTTCCAGGTTCGCCGATCCGCAGCTTCGCCGCGAGACGGTCGAATACTTGAAATCGCTCGGTTTCAAGTACGTTGCGATTGATCTCGAAGGGTTTCGCAGCGGCAGTATGAACGCCGTGCTGCCGGTCGAGAGTCTTCAGATCGGCGGATGAAGCTCACCGGCGATCCGGCGGCAGTCCGGCCGGTTTGGAACGAACGGCAATCGGACCGGCCTCGCGCCGCAACAGGGCCACGAGACTGGCCCCGCGGGTCATCGCCGGTTTCTGACGCCGCAAGACGCCGACTAGCCGGTTGCCTTCGCCGGCGAACAGGGTGGTCAGCAGCCCGTTGGCCGGCCGACTGGGGAGCCAAAAATCGGTGCCCGCTTGACCGGCCGCATGCCCCCGACGCCGATTCCACGCCCGCACGCATTGTATGACCGGCAACAGCCGCGTGTTGAAATACGAGACCAGCAACGCGGTGACGGGCAAACCGGCCCAAACGCCTTCGAACCGAGCCCGATCGTAGCGACGGTAGTGGCCGAACGACTCGTCGTGCTCGCTCCACAGCGAGGGGTCGGCCGGCACGGTCAGCAGAAAGTAACAGCCGGGGCTTGCCGCGGCCAGCAATTCCGAAAGCATGGCGTAGTCGTCGGCCACGTGCTCCAGGACGTCGGTCAGCAGGAACAACCGGGCTTCGGCCGCCAGCCGGCCTAAATCAGCCGGTGCGCGGCCGGCCATGAATCGAACGTCTGGAAACCGCCGCTGGGCCAACTGGACGGCTTCGGCCGACGTGTCGATGCCCACGCACGGGTAGTCGTCGGCCAACGCGGCCACGTTTGCGCCTGTACCGCAACCGACGTCGACGACAAGCGACTCTGGCGAGGCGGGCAGCACTTCGGCCACCAGTCGGCGGAGAATTCGTCGCCGCCCGACGAACCACCAGTGCCGTTGCTCGATGTCGGCGTGGAGTTGGAATTGTTCGTGGTGCATGGGGGAGGAGGGATT